>CALXRX010000011.1 GCA_944390975.1 uncultured Clostridia bacterium
AACATTATATTTCACTATCATAACCACCTTTTTTATCATCTCTTATGATGTTACCTTTATCTATTTGTATAACTCTTTTTTTCATTCTATCTACAATATCTTTAGCATGAGTTGCAACAATTATTGTTGTTCCTCTCATATTAATTTCATTTAATAACATCATAATATCCCAGGCAGTATCTGGATCTAAATTTCCTGTTGGCTCATCTGCAATTAGCATAGATGGATTATTTACTAATGCTCTTGCAAGTGCAACTCTTTGTTGTTCTCCTCCTGATAATTCATTTGGATACATTTTTGCTTTTCCACTTAAACCAACAAGTGATAAAACCATTGGTACTTGTCTTCTTATATGTCTTGGTGTAGCTTTTACAATATACATTGCAAATGCAACATTTTCATAAACTGTTTTATCTGGCAAAAGCCTAAAATCTTGAAATACTACCCCCATACTTCTTCTTAAATATGGTATTCTACTTTGTTTTAAAAATGTTGTATCTTTCCCATTTATAATAATATTTCCTGATGTAGGCTCTTCTTCTTTTAATATAAGTTTAATTAAAGTAGATTTTCCTGATCCAGATGAGCCTACTAAAAATGCAAATTCTCCTTTTTCAATTGAGAAATTGGCATTATGAACAGCCTCTGTTCCCGTACTATATACTTTATTTACATTTCTAAATTCTATCATTATTTTCTCCTTGTAAAACTTTTACTAAATTTTATACAATGTCCTTTTTTATCATATCAATAAAACAATTTTATTGCAATACTAAAATATGAAAAAAAACAATAAGATTTAGCAAAATTCTGCTTATCTCATCGTTTTTTTACATTTTATTAAATTTATATGACTTTTTCATTACATAAGTGCTTTTATTATTCCATTTTTGTCTAGTCCATAATATTCTAATAATTTTTCTGCTTTGCCAGATTTTCCAAATGTGTCTAACATCCCTAGTCTTGTTACTTTAGAAGGATATTCTTCTGATAACACCTCGCATACTGCTGTTCCTAAACCTCCTATTATACTATGGTCTTCTATTGTAATTATTCTTTTTGTTTCTTTTGCACATTTCACAATTAATTCTTTATCTATTGGTTTAATTGTATGAATATCTACAACTCTAATATATATTCCTTTTTGTTCTAATTCTTCTTTTGCTTTTATTGCTTCAGATACCATTAACCCTGTTGCAATTACTGTTGCATCCGTTCCATCACCTATTTGAATTCCTTTTCCAATTTCAAATTTTTGGTTTTCTTCATATATAACTGGAGATGCAAGCCTACATAATCTTAAATATACAGGTCCATTTAGTTTTGATATTTCCTCTACTGCCCATTTAGTTTCTACATCATCAGAAACACTCATAACTGTCATATTAGGTAAAGCTCTCATCATTCCTAAATCTTCTAACATTTGATGTGTTGCTCCATCCTCTCCAACAGATACTCCTGCATGGGTTGCACATATTTTTACATTTAATTTTGGATAACATACACTATTTCTAATCTGGTCATAAGCTCTTCCTGCTGCAAACATTGCAAATGTACTAGCATATGGAATTTTTCCACAAGTAGCCATTCCTGCAGCTGTAGAAATCATATTTTGTTCAGCAATTCCTATATCAAAAAATCTATTAGGAAATTCTTTTTTAAACAACTCTGTTTTAGTTGCTGTTGCTAAATCCGCATCTAATACTACTATATCCTTATTAATTTTACCTAGTTCAACTAATTTTTCACCATAGCTTTGCCTAGTTGCTATTTTTTTATCTATATTCATACTATTTCCTACCTTTCAAACTATTTTATTTATTTCTTAATTCAGAAATTGCTTGATTATATTGTTCTTCATTTGGAGCTTTTCCATGCCATCCAACTTGGTTTTCCATAAAGGAAACTCCTTTTCCTTTAATAGTTTTTGCTATAATTGCTGTAGGTCTTCCTTTTAATGTTTTTGCTCTGTTAAATGCATCTACTATTTCTTCCATATTATGCCCGTCTATATTAATTACGTTAAAACCAAAACTCTCAAATTTTAAATTTATTGGATATGAACTCATTACATCTGTTATAGTTCCATCTATTTGTAAATTATTATTATCTACTATAACGCATAAGTTATCTAATTTATAATGTGCAGCACTCATTAATGCTTCCCAAATTTGACCTTCTTCAATTTCTCCATCTCCAACTAAACAATACACCCTAAATCCATCACCATTTAATTTAGATGCCATTGCCATCCCATTTGCACATGATACACCTTGTCCTAAAGAGCCTGTAGACATATCTACTCCTGGAATATTCTTCATGTCTGGATGTCCTTGCAATATGCTGTCTATTCCTCTAAAGCTAAGTAGTTCTTTTTTATCAAAGTATCCTCTTTGTGCAAGTGTACTATATAATGCAGGTGAAGCATGTCCTTTTGATAAAACAAACCTATCTCTTGATGGTGATTTTGGAGTTTCTGGATTAATGTTCATTTGATTAAAATACAAAACTGCTAGAATATCTGCACAAGATAATGATCCTCCTGGATGTCCAGATTTTCCAGCATAAACTTCTTCAATAATTCCAATTCTAATTTCATTTGCAATTTTTTCTAATTCAGCAATTTCTGTAACTTTCAAAAATATCACTCCTAACTTTTTTTCTTATCTTATCATACATATTTTTTAAAAGCAATAAAACTTATTCATTAAATAAAATAAATAGTTACTATTCAGTCTATTTTACTTTTTTAAAGTTGATAGTTAAGTACTTCTAGTCTGAACTTTAACAATAAATGTATCTCTTATTATATAAATTCTTCAAAGACTAAATTTGCTAAATCTAATCCCTTTTTTGTAAGTTTTATATTATTTTCATCTATTTGTATTAATTCTTCTTTTACTAGTTTGTTTAATTCTTTTCTAAATATATATATTGGATTTTGTATAAATTTATTTTTAAAATCTGATATTTTAATACCTTCTATTTTTCTTAATCCTAATAACATATATTCTTTTTGTTTTTCTTCTAAAATTTGTTCTTCATGAATTGTTATTATATTATTTTCTATATTATCTTTTGAAAGAAATTTATTAATATATTGCTCCATATTTTCTGTATTAGAAAATCTTTTATTATTTAAATACGAATGTGCGGCAAGTCCAATTCCTATATATTCTTCTTGACTCCAACAGTTTAAATTATGTTTTGATTCATACCCTTGTTTTGCAAAATTTGATATTTCATAATGTTTATATCCATTTTTTTCTAGCATTTCTTTAACGTTCCAATACATTTCTCTTTCTATATTTTCATCTAACAACTCTAGTTTACCATTTTCTACCAAATTATATAATTTTGTTTTTGGCTCTAAAATTAGTGAATATACTGAAATATGCTCTGGTTTTAAAGTTATTACTTTATTTAAACTATCTTCTAAATCTATAATTGTTTGATTTGGAATTGCTAACATTAAATCTATATTTATATTTTTAAATCCTGAACTTCTTGCTAAATTATATGTTTCTAAAAATTGTTCATATGTATGTATTCTCCCTATTTGTTTTAAAAGTTTATTATTTGCACTTTGTAAACCTATACTTATTCTATTTATTCCACTTTTAATATAATCTTCTAATTTATTTTTTGTAATTGTTCCTGGATTTACTTCAATTGTAATTTCAGCATTGTTATTTACACTAAATTCATCCTTTATTGCATTTATAATAGAAACAATGTATTTGCTATTTACAAAAGAAGGAGTACCTCCTCCTATATATATCGTATTTATTTTTTGCAATTTATTTTCTTCTGACTTCATTTTTATTTCTGTTTTTAATGCTTCTATATATTTTTCTATCACATATTCCTTATCTGCAAATGATATAAAATCACAATAAATGCACTTTTTAGCACAGAACGGTATGTGTATGTATATTCCAATTTCTTTTTGTTTCATTTTTCACCTTTCTAAAGTTTTATTTAAAAATATTTTATTTTCTATTGATTTTTTGCAACTGGTCTATTTATTAGATAATTTAAGTTCTTCTGCTATTTGGCATATCTTTTTTAATCTATGATTCACTCCAGATTTGCCTAAAGGCTCTTTTAACATGTTTCCTAATTCTACTAAGCTTGCATCTGGATTTTTTATTCTTATTTCTGCAATTTCCTTTAAATTTTGGCTTAAATCATCAAATTTCTTCTTCGATTTTAAGTACTTTATTGCTTGTATTTGTACAACTGCTGCATTAATAGTTTTATTTAAGTTTGCTGTTTCGCAATTTACTAATCTATTAATATTATTTCTTGTATCTCTAACTACTCGAATTTCTTCAAAATTAAGCACCGATTTATTTGCACCAAGTAATGCTAAGAATTTAGATATTTCTTCTGCTTCTTTTATATATACTGAATAACTGCTTTTTCTTTCTAATGTTTTAGTTTGTATATTGAATTTTTTTAATAAATTTGAAATATAATTTGCATTAATCTTAGTGCTAAATAAAATTTCTAAATGATACTTATTATTAGGATTATTAAGAGAGCCTCCGCCTAAAAAAGCTCCTCTTATTATTGCTTTTAAAAATTGTTCGCTTAATTCTAAATTTTCTAAAATATCTTGCTTTATTTGTATTGTTTTTCCTAAATATTCTAAATATTCAAATTCTTGCTTTTTTAATGTTATTGTGTAAACTTTTCCTAAAAAACTGATATCATAATTTATATTCAAGTTATTTAGTATTTTATTAAGTCTGTTAATATTATATTGATTTTCTGTTGAATATTTTATTTTGTTTTTTATTACTTTAATATTGCTACTTATTAAATATCCGAATTAATTCTGCTTTCACACATTCTTTATTTGCTAAATTATTAATCTTACTAAGTTCTTCTTTAATATCTCCTGAAAATGACATGTTTACTCTCCTTATTTATAGTTTTATATAGAAGCTACTACAATTCTGTCATTTCCATATAAATCTTTTTTTGAGTATACTTCTTTATATATATTAATTTTCTTTAATAATTCTACGAGTTCTTCTTTTTGGTCATATCCTATTTCTAAAAATAGCCTTCCATTGTTTTTTAAATATTTATATGCTTCATCTACTATAACTCTATAAAAATCTAGTCCATCTTTTCCACCATCTAAAGCAATAATTGGCTCTTTTTGCACCTCTTTGTCCAATTTTGTTATTAAATCATGCTTAATATATGGCGGATTAGATACTATAATATCAAATTTTTCTGTTATATTTTCAAACATATTTGATTTTCTAAATTTTATATTGTTTACTCCATTTTTCTCAGCATTTATTTTTGCTATTTTTATAGCTTCATCATTAATATCGCTACAAATAATTTCACAATTATTTAAGTATTTTGCAAGTGATATTCCTATAGCCCCACTTCCTGAACATAAATCTAGTATACTATATTTATAATTCACATTTTTTTTGCATAATGTTATAACTTCCTCTACTAATATTTCAGTATCTTGCCTAGGTATAAGAACATTTTCATCAACATAGAAATTTAATTTCATAAACTCTTGGCTATTCGTAATATGTTGAAGTGGTTTTCCATTTGCTATTTCCTTAATTTTTTCCATAAAATTTTTTTCAATTGTATTTGATATTTCATCCTCATTATGTATTATTAAATATTCTTTTTCTACATTTAATAAATATGCTAAAAGAATTCTTGCTTTTATTGTTGGCTCTGTTATTGCATTTTCTTTTAAAATTTTTACTGAATTATATAATAGTTCTTTAATTTTCATTTAACTTACTTTTACTTCCTTTATATTTTTTTGTGTATTATATCATGTATTTTTTTAAAATTCACTAAATATATAAAAATACAGCATGTTTTTTATTTGCATACTGTATTTTATACTAAATCGTTTAATATTTTATATTCTAAGTTTATTCACTTTATATTTCTAACTCATATGCAGTTTCTGCTGATTTTCCATCTCCGGTTGTTACTTTTACATTTGGATTTAGAGATATACAAGGTCTAAGACCGTAAAGAGTAACTTTCTCCATAAGATTTATTGTTAGCTATCCAACACAAAGAATTGCCACTAGAGGATAAACCATACTCAGAATCAACATATAAAATACGGAAGGTGAACTCAGTTTCGCCATTTCTATACACACTTCGAGATGCAAACCAATAATCTTCTTCTATTGTTAGTATTCCTGTAACTTTTGAAAATTCTTCTAATGAATATAAAGTATAAAAATCCATTTCATAATTATTGTCTTTATCTTTCTTGCATCCTGTATCCCTACTTTCCCATCCATTTGGTATGGTATAATTATCTGGTATACTATATGTTCCTTCTACTTCTGTATTTTTTGCATTAAATTTCCCATCTGTTCCAACAGTTGGAACACTCCCTACGCATCTTGTATCTAGTCCATATTCTCCTATGTATTTATTTGTTGCATTATTTAATAACTCTATTGCATTGTTGTAATCATTCATTGATGCTTTAAACGCTTCTACATCATCTTCTCCTGTTGTTCCTAATGTTAAAGTTTCTATACTTTTATTTGATATTATCTGCAAGCCATATGTATCATCATTATATAATATCCTAAATGTTACTATACCATTGTCTCCTACACTATCTATTCCTGTATCATATTTTACATAATCTCCTGGTTTTGCTTTACTTGCTAACGTTGGATTACTGCTTGCAATAGAATTTTTTCCTATTATATTATCTATTGTATTTTGAAAATTTGCTAGCCCTGCTAATTCTTTATCTTGTGCATCCATATAATTTCTTCCTGCTACTTCTGTTGTTTTAAATATCCCATTTTCTCCTAATGTTAAGTTTATTGTTACACTTGCTAAGATTAATAATATTATAATTGTTATAATTAGTGCTATTAGTGTTATACCTGTATTATTACTTTGGAATTTAGTTTTTCTTTCTTTTTTTAGTTTTAATTGTTCCCTTAATTTTCTTTCCATTTTTCTTTTGTTCCTCCTATTACTTTTTCTTGTGACTATTTTATCTTTGAATACTTATATTAGCAATAGTTTAGGCATTTTTTACATATCACCTTTTTACATAAGTTTTAATTTTACCTTATTTTTTATAAGAATAGTATACATTAACGAAATCAAATATTTTAAAGCATACAGCTGTGAAAACTGCTTTTCAGTACTTTACACATATAGTTTTCTTAATCTTGTTATATGGAAAACAACACAAACTTAACTCCTATTTGAAATTAAGTTTGTGTTGTTTTTTAATCATTTATCTATCTTTTATTATCCAAAAAATATTAGGAAAGTTACAGCTGTAAGCAATGCAATTCCTCCTAAGTTATCACTAATGAAACTATCTTGTGTTGCATTTTCTTCTACTTTATCTACTAATTCTATTTTTGCATATTCGACATCTGTAAATTTAAATCCCATACGAAAGTCTCTTGACTCTTGATTTTGTAAGTTATTTATTTCAACATATTTTGTACCTAATCTTACATCTCTATTTGAATATAAATCTATTTTTATATATGCTTTATTTATTGTCTCTCCTGCATTTTTTATTACTCCTCCTACATATCCATTAACATATGTAGCTCTTGATTCATTAATTCCTATATCTATTCCTTCTTTTAATGTTGTATATGTGTCTATTGGTGCATATGATGCTTTTATTGCTATATTAATCATTACATTTGAAAATATAAAGAATAATATTACACATAAAGCATATATACCAAATGTTTTCATTCTATCCATAATTATTACTCCATTTCTTAATCAATATCTAGACAGGAATATTGTACCAAATTTTTTAACAAAAGTCAATTTATGTAAAGATAATAGACCAAACTGTAACATTTTAGTTATATTTCTATATTTTTGTCTAAATATATTGAATAAATATATGTTTTATAAACTTCTTTTTGTAATGCTTCTTCAATTGCCTTTTTATAAATTAATAACTGCTTTTTGTATTTTTCTATTAGTTCTTGTTCATTTTGTTTTACATAGTCTGTTTTAAAATCTACTAAAATTATATTATCATTTTCATCTATGTAGTATAAATCTATTACACCTTGTACTAATATATTTTCTTCTATATTCACGTCATAAATTTCATTTGCTGGGATGTTTATATAAAATGGCTGCTCTTTATGAATTTCTTTTGCTTTTTTTAGGTTATTATATAAATCAGATTTTGTATAAGATAATAATTTATTTATATTTATTTTTTGTGCTTCTTGTTTTGTAATTATTTCATCTTTAACCATTTTATTTATCATATTCTCAAAGTCTTCATAACTATATTCTCGTTTTTCATCTAATTTTTGAATACATAAATGCATTAAAGTTCCTATTTGTGCGTTTGTTATGCTTATACTTTCTTTCAAAAAATTAGGTTTTTTCATATTCTGTGTATTGTATTCCATTTTATCTTCAAATATGAATTTTATATTTTGATTTTCCATTTCCTTTATTTTACTTACTGATGTTTTAGCTTGAATTGTTGATGCTTCAATATTTTTATATTTCCAATTAAGTATTTCTTTTAATTTACTATTTTCTTGCAAATCTTTTAAGCCTTCTATTCCATTTACTTCTTCTATTTTTTCGCCTTCTTCTTCCTTCCACTTTTTTAATAAATTATCCTTTGCATATATTTTTAAATCCACCATATTTTTCATACTTTCGGTACTATTTAAATATATTAATTCTATCCAATCTAAATATGATTTATAGTTTTTTAATATACTTGAATTTATAGTTTTTTCATTATATATTTCTAATAATTCCCTTTTTTTCTTACATTCTTTTTCTATGTCTTTTGAAATTCCTGTTATAATTAGTTTTTCTTTTGCTCTAGTTAACGCTACATATAAAATTCTCATTTCTTCTGAAATTGTTTCTGTCTTTATTTTCTCTGCAATAGCTACTTTAGCAAGAGTATTATATTCTATTCTTCTTTCATAATCTATGTATTTAGGGCCTATTCCAATATCTTGATGTAACAAAATATTGTCGTTTAAATCTTGCAGATTAAATTTTTTAGATGTACTACATAAAAATACTACTGGAAATTCAAGACCTTTACTTTTATGAATGCTCATAATTCTTACTACATCTTCGTTTTCTCCAATTAATTTTGCACTATCCATATCTCCTTTATTGTTTTTTAATTTATCTATAAAATTTATGAAATTAAACAAACTTTTAAATGTGGATTTTTCATATTCCTTTGCTTTTTCAAATAAAATATTTAAGTTTGCTTGTCTTAAAACTCCATTTGGCATAAGGCTTACATAATTGTAATAACCTGTATCTAAGTATATTTGCCATATTAATTCATCTAGTGGTAAATATTCTCTTTGTTCTCTCCATTTTTGTATTTGTTCTAAAAAGCTTTGTATTTTTTTATTTATTGATAATTCTTCGTTCTTCACTACTTCTAATAACAGTTCATAGAAGTAATCATATTTCTTATTACCACCTTGCAATTTTATTTGTATTAAATCATTATCATCAAATTTTCCTATTGGAGAACGTAAAACCGTAACAAGTGGAATATCTTGCAAAGGGTTATCAATTATCTTTAATACAGACATTATTGTTTGTACTTCAATTGTTTCTAAATATTGTGTACCAACATCACTAAATACTGGTATATTTCGATTATTTAGTTCTCTTTCATAAATTGGTGCTAAATTTGAAGTTGACCTTAATAATATTACAATATCTTTATATGATATATCTCTATATCCTAATTTTTTATCATAAACTTTATATTTGCTTTCTATTAATTCTTGTATTTTTTCTGCAACCAATTTCGCTTCTATTATTATATCTTCAATATTTTCATTTTCTTCTTTTTGTTCATCTTCAATTTCCTTTAAATCTATTATTGCAAGTTCTGTTTTGCCTGCAAATGTACATTCTTCTTTAGGCTCTTCAAAATTTGCTCCTAAATTCAAATATTCTTTTTCATCATAATTTATATCTCCTAATTGTTTACTCATAATATTTTCAAAAACAAAATTAGTTATATCTAATATGTTTTTTCTACTTCTAAAGTTTTTAAACAATTGTATTTTTAAATTATCTTCTGCCTCTTTTTGATCTTTAAGCTTGTATGTTTCATATTTGTTTATAAATAGTTCTGGTCTTGCTTGTCTAAATTTATAAATACTTTGTTTTACATCACCAACCATAAATATGTTATTCCCTTTAGATACAGCATTTAAAATATATTCTTGCACCAAGTTACTATCTTGATATTCGTCTATTGCTATTTCTTCAAATTTTTGTATATATTTTTTTGCAGTTTTGGTTGGAACATATTTATCCTCTTGTTTTGTTAAAAGTATTTTTAGTGCAAAATGTTCTATATCGCTAAAATCTACAAGATTTTTTTCTTTTTTAGCTTCTTGATATTTTTCTATAAATTCTATAATTATATTTTTTACAGCATACATAATATTGTACATATCACTTATATCTTCATTTGCTTTTCTAGAATTACAAATTAATATTTTGTCACGAATTTTTAAAAATTTCTTTTTTATATTATCTCTTTTTTCTTTTGCAATTTCTTTTTGTTCTATTACAATTTTACTATCTCTTGGCCATGTATCCCACTTTAAGCTATTAGAAATTTCATATAATTTATCCCATGAATCTGCATTTGCTTTAAGTTCTTCTAATTTTTCAATATCAGTTAAAATTGTTCTTGAAAATTTTTCTAATTCGGTGAATTTATCTAATTGTCTTTTTACACTTTTTAATTCAATAATGCAAGAACTAAGTTCTTCTTCAAATATATTAATTAAAATTTTTCCCCATACTGTATTAGAAAAATCTTTATCCAAATCTTGTTTTAAGTTAAATTCTTCTATTTTATTTTCTAACCATTCCTCTGGAAATGGGCTTGCTTGGATGAATCTATGTATTTTTAGAATTAAATCTTTTAATTGCTCATCACTTCTATAATTTGTATATGTATTTATTAAATTTAAAAATTCTTGGTCTTCTTCAATATATTTCTCCTCAAACATGTCTTCTAAAACCTCTTGTTTTAAAAGTTCTATTTCTGTTTGGTCACCTATTCTAAAATTTGGTGATATTGAAATTTCATAAAAATTATTTTTTATTACATCTAAACAAAATGAGTGAATTGTACATATATTTGATTTTCCCATTAATATTGTTTGTTTTTGCATATGCTCATCTTCTGGGTTTTCTTCTAAATATTTATATATTGCGTCCATTATCCTTGCACGCATTTCACTTGCAGCTGCATTTGTAAATGTTACAACTAATAATTTGTCTATATCTATTTTTTGATTTACAATTTTATTAATAATTCGTTCAACTAAAACTGCTGTTTTTCCACTTCCGTGCAGCAGCTGCTACTAATATATTATTTCCTTTTTCATTAATTGCTTGAATTTGCTCATTAGTCCATTTTACTTCGCTCATATATTATCTCCTCTTAATGTTTAAATTATATAAAATTAAATGAATTTTTTCAACAAATTTTGCAAATACTATAATTAATGTTTAATAATTTTTAATTTTTTTAGTATTTTAATTATTAAAGATTGCTAAATTAAGTATTTAAATTTGGGAGGTTTTTAAATGGATAAGGATATAAATAAAAGTATTTTAGATGAAATTCATAAAGGTGCAAAAATGGGGATGGATTCAATTTCTTTTGTTTCTGAAAAAGTTGGAGATGAGAATTTTAAAGATAATTTGAGTTATCAATATAATTTATATGGTGATATATTAGACCAAGTTAATGATGTTTATAAAAGTTATGGCTGTATTCCAGATGATAATAATGTAATGTCTCAAACTATGGCTTGGACAGGAATACAAATGAATACAATTCGTGATAAAAGTAATTCTCATATTGCTGATATGCTAATTCAAGGAACTACAATGGGAATAATTGAAGGCAGAAAATTATTAAATAACAATCCTAATGCAGATAAAAAGATTGTTCAAATATTAGATAATTTTGTTAAAATGCAAGAAAATAATGTAGAGAAATTAAAAACTTTCTTATAATTATTTGTAGATACAAAAAGTAGATGTAAATTTTAAAACTCACATCTACCTTTTTTATTTATATCAAAATTTTTTATGTTAAACTTTAATTTGAAACCCATCTGCAAACTTTTATGTCTTTATATTTATTTAAAACTTCTCTATATTTTTGGTATTCCTCTTCCCAAAGCATACTTGGTATTTTATCAAATGCTTTAAATACTTTTTCTGCTTCCATTAAAAATATTACTTGTTCTTGTGGTGTTAAATTTCCACTTTTTTTAGTATAAACATACAATTCATCTAATATTTCATTTGCTTTAATAAAACTCCAGAAATCTTTTATATTCATTCCTGCAAGTTTAATTTGCATTATAGCAAATGCTATTAAAGAAAATATAACAAATATTAAAATATATATTATTGTTGCTACTCCCATCACAACCACCTTCTTTTGAATTTCTCTTGCTTTTCTTTTGAAACTACAGTTATTATAACATATTATTGAAAATAATGCAAATTTTGGAGTTTTATGTGAATAACATGAATTTAAAAAAATAAAAAGAACATTGTTACACCAGCTAAAATTAGTAGCACTATAATTGTTATAATTAAAGCTATTAATGTAACTTTTATGTCCTTAAATTATTTATAATACATTAAGTAATCTTATCCTTACATATTTATTTTATTATTTGAAAATATATTTTGTCAATACTTTTATTATTTGTAATCCATTTGTAATATTATTGCCTTTTTATTTTTTTGTGCTATAATTATTTTTATTATATATAATAAATAATGGAGATGTTTTTATGAATAGATATGATAGTGCTAAAAGAGCAGGAATACTTGGTATATTTGGAAATATTTTTTTATTAATAATAAAAGCTATAGTAGGAGCTTTAAGCGGCAGTCAAGCTATGATTGCTGACGCAGCTAATAGTGCTAGTGATATTTTTGCTTCTTTAATGACTTTTATTGGTAACAAAATTGCAAGTGAGCCAGATGATAATAATCATAATTTTGGTCATGGAAAGGCAGAATACATTTTTTCTTTATTCATTAGTATTTCTATGATATTTGTTGCTGTAAAATTATTGTGTGACTCTGTTCTTTCTTTAATACATAATGAGGCTTTTGTTTTCTCTTGGTTTTTAGTCGCTGTTTGTATTATAACTATTATTGTTAAATTTTTATTGTATTTGTATACAAAATCTTTATTCAAAAAGCATGATAATATATTATTAAAAGCTAATATGAAAGATCATAGAAATGATTGCATTGTAACCTCATGTACTCTTATTTCTATTATATTTGGCTTGTTTGGTTTTTATATATTTGATGGTATAGTTGGTATTGGAATATCAATTTGGATATGTTATACAGGAATTATTATATTAATTGAAAGTTGTAATATTCTAATGGATGTATGTATAGATAGTGATACAGAAAAACTAATTTTAGATTTAGCACATAGCTATAAAGATATTAAAAAAATTGACAATATATCTTCTACCCCTGTAGGATACCAATATGTTGTGGTTATTACAATATATGTTGATGGAAATATGTCTACTTTTGAAAGTCATAACCTTGCCGATTCTTTAGAGAAAGATATTACACATTTAGATAAAGTTTATAAAACTATTATTCATGTAAACCCTATTTAAAAATTGATAAACGTCGCATGATAAATGGGAAGTAAATAATTATTTTATTTACTTCCCATTTATTTATCTTTTTATTTGTTTTATTTTTACTAAAATATTTCATGACTTTTAATTATTTTGACATAGTTTTTATTACTATTTTATCATCTTTTGCACTTACTTTAGCCTTATCTCCTGGTTTTATTTTTCCATCTAATATTTCTTCTGCTAATTTATCTTCTAGTACATTTTGTATAGTTCTTCTTAGTGGTCTTGCTCCATATGCTTTATCTACACCTTTTTTAGCAATTAAATCTTTTACTGACTTATCTATTTTTATTTCTATATTATTGTCTTCCATTCTTTTTATAACTTCTTTTAACATTATATCTATTATGCTTTCTATTTCAGCATCTGTTAATTTATGGAATACAATAATTTCATCTATACGGTTTATAAATTCTGGTCTGAATTCTTTCTTAAGTTCTTGTAATACTTCTTTTTTAGTTTCTTCATATTTCTTTTGCTCATCTAATTCATTATTATCACTATTACTAGAAAAACCTAATGTTTTACTATCTGTAATTAATCTTGCCCCTACATTTGAAGTCATAATAATTACTGAATTTTTAAAATTAACTGTTCTTCCTTGTGCATCTGTTAATCTACCATCTTCTAATATTTGTAATAACATGTTCATTACATCTGGATGAGCTTTTTCAATTTCATCAAATAAAATAACACAATATGGTTTTCTTCTAACCTTTTCAGTTAATTGTCCTCCTTCATCAAAACCAACATATCCTGGAGGTGAGCCAATAAGTTTTGATACAGAATGAGATTCCATATATTCAGACATATCTATTCTAATCATTGCATTTTCATCACCAAACAAGGCCTCTGCAAGGGCTTTTGATAATTCTGTTTTTCCAACACCTGTTGGTCCTAAAAATATAAATGAACCTATTGGACGTTTTGGATCTTTTAAGCCTACTCTTCCTCTTCTTATTGCTTTTGCAACTGCTGTTACAGCTTCTGTTTGCCCTATTACTCTTTGATGTAATACTTCTTCTAAGTTTTTTAATTTTTCATTTTCATCTTGTGTAAGTTTTTTTACTGGAATTCCAGTCCATCTTGCTATAACTTCAGCAATATCTTCATTTGAAATTTCTACTACATTTTTCTTATTCTTATCATTCCATTTTTCTTGTTCTTTAGATAGTTTTTCTCTTAAATTTTTTTCTTTATCTCTTAGTGTTGCTGCTTTTTCAAACTCTTGAACTCTAATTGCTTCCTCTTTTTCATTTTTTGTAGCCTCTATTTGTTCTTCTATTTCTTTTAAATTATCTGGTTGTGTGTATGTTTTCATTTTTACACATGATGCCGCTTCGTCCATTAGATCAATTGCTTTATCTGGTAAAAATCTATCATTAATATATCTAACAGCCATTTTTACGGCAGCATCAATTGCTTCATCTGATATTTTAACATTATGATGTGCCTCATATTTATCCCTTATACCTTTTAAAATTTTTATTGTATCTTCTGAAGAAGGCTCATTAACTGTTACAGGACTAAACCTTCTTTCAAGTGCAGCATCTTTTTCTATATATTTTCTATACTCATTTAATGTAGTTGCACCTATTAACCTAATTTCACCCCTTGCTAAAAGTGGTTTTAATATATTTGCTGCATCTATAGCACCTTCTGCAGATCCTGCTCCAACAATTGTATGAAGTTCATCTATAAATAAAATTATATCTTTTGCTTTTTTTACTTCATTAAGGCATTTTTTTATTCTTTCTTCAAAGTCTCCTCTATATTTTGCTCCTGCAACCATACTTGAAATATCTATTGAAACTACTCTTTTATTTTTTAACATTTCAGGTACATCTTCTGAAACTATTTTTTGGGCTAGTCCTTCTACTACTGCTGTTTTTCCAACACCAGGCTCACCTATTAAGCATGGGTTATTTTTTGTTCTTCTTGAAAGAATTTGGATTACCCTTTCAATTTCATCCTTTCTTCCAACAATTGGATCTAATTTTCCTTCTATTGCTTGTTTAGTTAAATCTGTACTATATTGATTTAAAGTATTTGTTTGGTTAAAACTTCCTAATGCTTTTTGAGCATTTTGGCTTTTGTTTTGACTTAAAAGTGTATCATCTTCATTAATTACCTTCACAATTTCATTGTATAATTTTTGAGGATTAATATTTAAATCTAGCATAATTCTTACTGCTATACTATCTCCCTCACGCATTATACCAATTAAAATATGCTCTGTTCCAATATAATCTGAGCCTAGTTTTTTTGCTTCTCTAAATGCATTTTCTATAACTCTTTTTGTTCTTGGAGTAAAGCCTATAGTTCCATTTACTTTCGTATTTTCATTTCTTCCTATTAATTCTTCTATTTCTTTTAATACAGCCTCTTCAGTTATGTTTTGATTTTCTAATACTTTAGCAGCAACTCCTGTCCCCTCTTTAACTAGACCGTAAAGAATATGTTCTGTTCCAATATAATTATGTCCTAATTCCATTGCAATATCATTTGCAAATTCTATTGCTTTTTCAGCACTATTAGTAAATTTATATGTCATATTCATCACCCTTTCTTTTTATTATTTTTCACTTATAATTTGCTTTATTACTTCTGCTCTTTTTATATCTCTTTCATATGATTCTATTTTTTCACCTAAATATTTTTGAAGATTTGCAGGCTTTGTATAAAGATATAATTTATTTACCTTTAAATCATCTAGTTCTTTAATTATTCCCATATCTGTTCCTAATTTAACACTAGATAATAATTCTCTTGCTTCTTCTGAAGATATTGTTTTACAATTTACCAATATTCCATATGCTCTATATACACTATCTTCTAATTTTATACTTTCTTTTGCTAATATTTTTCTTGCAGTTCTTTCTTGTTCAATAATTTTCTCAACTATTGCTTTTAAATTTTTAATAATTTCCTTTTCTGAAATACCAAGTGTTTGCTTATTTGAAATTTGATACATATCCCCATAAGCCTTTGTTCCTTCTCCATATATTCCTCTTATATTCATTCCAAAATTGCTTATTACCTCTAATATTTTTTGTATATTACCAGTTTTAGTTAGACCTGGTAAATGTACCATAACAGAGACTCTTACACCTGTTCCTACATTTGTTGGGCATGCTGTTAAAAATCCATATTTTTTGCTATATGCAAAATCTAAATTTTTTTGTAATTTTTCATCTACTTCTATAGCTAAATTCATTAAATTATCAACATCAAAACCTGCTCCTAGTATTTGTATTCTTAAATGATCTTCTTCGTTTATCATAATAGAAATGTTTTCATCATCATTAATTAAAATTGCACCTTCATCATCTTGTCTTAAGGCAAAGTTCGGACTAATTATATGTTTTTCTACTAAACTCATTTTAGTAATATCATCAATATCTTTTAATCTTAAAAATCTAATTCCATATCCTAAGTTTGTTGTAATGTCTTTTACTTTTTCTTCTATTTGTTGTAAATCTTGTTCTTTACATTTAGTTATAAAAGGAAAACCACTTAAATTTCTTGCAAACCTAATTCTTGAACTTATTACTACATCTGCTTCCTTTCCATTTTGTAAGTACCAATTTAACATATCTTTTCCCTCCAATTTCTTATTTTTCTAATTTTTTTATTTCATCTCTTAATTTTGCTGCATCTTCATATCTTTCTTCTTTTATTGCTTCTTTTAAACTTTCTTTTAATTCATTTAATTTAGTATTTTGTTGTTTTTCTTCTACTATTTTTCCTTTTATATTTGTATTTATATTTTCTGTTTTTTGCTTATTATCCTGCAAAATTCCTCTACCTATATGTCTATTTCCTCCATGTATGTTTTTTATTATTTTGTCAATTCTGTCTGAAAATACTTCATAACAATTTTCGCATCCAAATTTTCCTGTATTTACAAAATCATCATATGTCATACCACAATTGCTACATATTAATTTTTCTGGTACTCCAAAACTTGGTAAGAATTCTTTTTCATCTTCAAAAAAATCTCCTAAAAAGCTAGATAAATTTATTGGCATATTAAAATCTAGCCCTCCTATACCTAACTCCTTACTACATTTCTCACAAAGCCTCATTTCTTTTTTTACTCCATTTATAATTTGTGTATATCTAACATTTGCTTCATTTTCTCCACAATTATCACATAACATATTAATCACCTTTCTTTATTATTTATATTTAGGTTTTTAATGGCTTTACCTATAAACCTTTATTAGTAATTGTTACATGTCTTTATATCAAACTAAATTTAGTAACATGTTTTTAAATATATTTGCTCTTAATTCATCTTTTATTTCAGTAGGAACTATAAGAACATTATCTGCTGTTGCTACCTTTAACAATTTTGCTTCTAACTCTCCTATTATTCCATATGATAAAAAATTGCTTATATATATATCAACTTCTCCTGCTGTTATTTTATCTTCCATACTCGCTATTATATGCATTAAATAGTTACTACTTGTTACATTTACCTTTTTTATTCTTATATGACCTCCTCCACCACGTCTGCTTTCTACATAATAGCCTTGTGATGGTTTAAACCTGGTTTGTATTACATAGTTTATTTGTGATGGAACACATTTAAAGTATTCTGCTAGTTCATTTCTTTGTATTTCTATATATTCATCTTCATCTTTTAATAGTTCTTTTATAAATTTCTCTATTTCATCAGACATTTTCATTTTTTATTGTGTCCCTCCTTTTATCATTTTCTTTATTGTTTTGACTTTGACTTTCTTTGACCTATATAATATTATATATTCTTTTTGCTTTTTTGCAAATACTTTTTTAAATAATATTCTTTTATTTTTTATATTTAAATTTGTTTTTTTATTATTTTCTTTTATTTCCTCTTTTTTTCTTTGTTTTTTGTTATTTCTTGTAGTTCTTCAACTTTTTCTTTTTGTTTTTCAAGTGGTATCCACGCAAAATATGAAGATATGAATTCTCCATATTTTGTAACATCCTCTCCTACTTCTGCTCCATATATTTCCTTTATTTTTTGCTCAAATTCTTTTTCTTCTTTATCCATAAAATTACACACCTCATAATTAAACTTTAATTATAAGGTGCGTAATTTTTATTTTTTTATTCATTTTTTATATATTTTCATCTCTTAATATATCAATTATATTTTCTTTTTTTATTCTGCTACTTGAATATATCATTGTAATAAACACTACTATATATACAGCTATGATTGATATTATAATTGCACTCCATGGAAGGTTAAATGCAAATTCTAAAAGGTTTCCAAATCCTTTATTAATTAAATAGCATATTCCTACTCCTATAGGTATACCATATAACAATGCTTTTGTTCCATAAAAAATACATTCTAAATTTAACATCTTTTTAAATGCTTTGTCTGTCATTCCAATGGATTTTAACATTGCAAATTCCCTTCTTCGTAAATTTATATTTGTTGAAATTGTATTAAAAATATTGGCTATTCCTATTAATGAAATTAAAGTTATAAATCCATATAAGAATATATTAATTATTAATTTTAAATTTCTTTGTGATTCTATATCTTCTTTTATATTTTGAATAATTACCTTTGAATCTTTATTTTCATTTTTTATTTCTTCTAAGCTTGCTTCAAATGCTTTGCTATCATTTACATTAAAAAACATTTGTGAATATGTCATATTTTGATTTCTGTTTAATATGTTATCTAATCCATTTTTAGACATTACAAGAACAAGCCTTGGATAATTTGCATTTTCTAATCCAAATGGATATTTATCTGTTATTTTTGCTAAATGTACTGTTCTTTGGTTTGATTCTTCACTTGTTTCATCATATACCTCTAATATAATTTCATCATTTTCTTTATAATTTGTTAAATCTCCTTTGTATTTTCCTGTAGTTAATATATCTATTGTATTAATTAATATTGCTTGGTTATCATTTAATCCTGATATGCCTACTTCTTGTAAATAGCGACTATATTCTTTTTCATTTAAACTAATTATTGATACATTTATTAGATAGTTCCCTTCCTCATTTTGTACAAGCATATTGCTAATATCACTATTTTCTTCTAACTTTTTACTAAATTGGGAATTAAATCTATCTTTTGTTATGGTTGTATTAGCATATCCTCGTTCTATAATAGAAATTCTGTCAATTGAACTTAGTTTTTCAATTTTTTCTTGTATTTCTTTGTTTGTAATTACTACTCCTTCTGAATTAGTTATTTGCATACTATAATCATAATCTACTGTTGCATATACAGAATCCATTCCACTATACATATATTCTACAAATCCACTAACTGATATAAATAATACTATACTTATTATTAATGAAATTACTGTAGTTCTATATCTTTTTTTGCTTCTTTTTAAATTTTTTAATGCTATTTCTCCTTCTATTCCAAATATTTTCATTATAAATTTAGGTGTTTTTAATTTTTTGGCTTTTATTTTTATATCATCTTTTTGACGTATTGCATCTATTGGAGTTATTTTACTTGCACGTTTTGCAGGAATTATAACAGACAAATATATTGTAATTGCTATTAAAACTACAGCTATAATTATTGATGGCCAAGACACAACTAACTGTATACTCCAATTTTCATTTGCAGTTTCTAATATCGGCTTTAATAAATTATTAACTACTCCTAATGTAATTCCTATTCCACCTATTCCAGATAGCACTCCTATTGGTATACCAATTAATCCTAATAAAACTCCTTCATATATAACTGATTTCTTTATTTGCTTTTTAGTTGCTCCTATAGAAGAAAGCATTCCAAATTGCTTTTTTCTTTCAGATACAGAAATGGCAAAACTGTTGTATATAACTAATATTGAGCCTATAGCTATTACTAATATTAATATTGCACAAACTGAATATAGCATTGTTGTAAAACCATCTGTTGCATTAACTCCTTTATATGCAAGCACATATGCATTATATTTTATATTGTATATTCTTTGTCCATCTCCATCTTCATACAATCCCAAATCATCTGCTATTTTTTGTGTATCTTTATATATATTGTTTGCATTTTTATGTATAACTCCTATATCCACATATTTAGATGTTATTTCTTTTGTTTCATCTAATAAACTAACACCTGAAGTATAATTATCTCTAAAAGTTTCAAAATCTGGCTGTTTTATTTTCCCACATATTGTATATGTTTTTTCTCCTGTTTTTACAAACTGCTCTTCTTCTGTGTATTTTTGGGATAAAAGTTCATAATTATCTAACATTCTTTTTCCTATGTTAAGTGTTATAGAATCTCCTATTTTTGGCTCATTTTCTTTTCCATCAAAAAAACTTTCACTCAAAACTATTTCTGTATCATTTTCAGGTAACCTTCCTTCTATTAGTCTTATTTTCATGTTTTCTAATGCTACTTTATCATATTCCTTTATGTATAAAAATTGATCATCTGAATATGGATTTTGTGCCATTCCAACTGGTACCATAAGCATTGTTTTTTCAAAATTTTTATTATTTATTATTTTTTCAATATCTTTTGTCTCAACATTTTTTATATTTGCTTCCCATGCTCCACTATTTTGTATTTCTACATCTAGCATAAATGCCCTAAATGATACAGCTAGAGTTGCAACTGCTGTTATCATTGCTCCTGATAATATAATTCCAATAATAGTAACTATTGTTCTTTTTTTATTTAATTTTAAGTAATTCTTTGTAAGTTTATTCAATATATTCATGCCTTTACATCCCTTCTTTTTTATCTTTATATATTAATTTTAGGCATTTGCTATTTTTCCATCTTCTATTTTTATAATTCTATCTGCCTCTTTTGCAATATTAGAATCATGTGTAATCATAATTAGTGTTTGCTCATATTTTTTATTTGAAAATTTTAATAACTCTAGAATTTCCTTTGAATTCTTTGTGTCCAAATTTCCTGTTGGCTCATCTGCAAGTATTATTGCTGGCTCATTAATTAAACTTCTTCCTATTGCTACACGTTGTTGTTGTCCTCCAGATAATTGGTTTGGTAAATGTTTTATTCTATTTTCTAGTCCTAAACTTTTTACTATTTCTTTCAATTTTTGCTCATCAATTTTTTTACCATCTAATAGCACTGGTAAAGATATATTTTCTTCAACATTTAATATTGGTATTAAATTATAAAATTGATATATTAACCCTATATTTCTTCTTCTAAAAATTGCTAGGTCATTATTATTTAATGAATATATATCTGTGTTATTTATATATACCTTTCCATTAGTTGGTTTATCTACTCCACCTAATATATGTAACATTGTTGATTTTCCTGAGCCTGATGGACCAATTATTGCAACAAATTCCCCTTTTTTTACACTAAATGATATGTCATTTAAAGCTTTAACAACTGTTTCTCCTTTACCATATATTTTTGATAGATTTTCTACTCTTAATATTTCCATATTTTCCCTCCTTTTTTTCTAATGCTATTATATATTATTTATTTCGTTTTTCTAGCTTTTTAATAATTTCTTAATTTATTTTAATAAATATTTAATTTTACAAAGACAAAAAAACTATACAAATTTCTCATATTTTACATAAAAGAAATTTTGTATAGTTTAATTATATTAAATGCCCTTACTCTAGTTTTTATAGTCCTAATTCATATGCAGTAGCTTTTGAAGTTCCATCTCCTCCTAGTACTTTTACATCTTGGTTTAGAGATATAACTGGACGAAGACCAAAAGAAGCCTCGTAACTACTTATTGTTCCGCTAGCAAAGCAGAGGTTGCGGTTACTCAAGTTTCCATCTGTATGCACATAACGTACAATAAATTCGCACCAGGCAGAATTAGAATACACATTGCGGGATGCTAGCCAATAATACTCTCCTGTTGTCCAAATGTTGGATGCCTGCATTACTGTTTGATCTGTTATATAGTTTTCATCTGTCAATTTCTTGCATTCTATATCTCCATTTTCCACTCCTTCTGGTAGAAAATTAGCTGGTATATCATATATCCCTTCTACCTCTGTATTTTTTGCATTAAATGTTCCATCAGTTTCTATTGTTGGTACACTTCCTACACATCTTCCATCTAGTGCATACGGACTTCTTGTTGCATATTTTTCTGCTCTCTCGTTTAATATAGCTATTGCATTATTATAATCACTCATTGATGTTTGAAATTCTGTTAATTCAACTCCGCTTCTTCCTAATCGTATATATTCCACATTTTTATCTGATATAATTTGTAGTCCATATGTGTCATCATTATACAATACTCTAAATGTTACTATTCCATTAAATGCTCCTGAACTTAATCCCGTATCATATTTTACATAATCTCCTGGTTGCGCTATATCTTTTAAGAATTTATTCTGTTCTACTGGTGTTTCTGGTGTATCTGTGTCACCATCTCCTCCAGATGAATTTCCTGTTCCTGCTATTATATTGTTTATTGTATTTTCAAAATCTGCTAACCCTGCAAGTTCTTTATCCTGTGCTTGTGTATAGTTCTTTCCTGCCATTTCTGCAGTCCTAAATATTCCATTTTCTCCTAGAGTTAGATTTATTGTTACCCCTGCTAATATTAATAGCACGATTATTGTTATAATTAATGCTATTAATGTGATACCTTTATTGTTTGTTCTTTTACTATCTTTTTTTAAGTTTTTTTTCATTTTTTCTTTATTCCTCCTTTGTTTTTCTACTTCTCTTAATTATTATTTTGAGCTATTTTTCACAGTTTATTCATTTTTTGTAGTAAGATGGGTATCTTTTGTTTTTTAATTGTCAATGTACCAGTTTTATTTTGATTTGTTTTATGATACTATATTATATTTACTCATGTTCTTTGTCAAGTATTTTATACATCTTTTTTCTTCCTTTTTCAAGTAGTTTTACAATTTTTGTAAGCACTTGTTGCCATAATTTATTTATTTTCTTTATATTCTATATTCATTTTTACTAACTAAAAAACGTTCCCATTTTCAGAGAACGTTCTAAAATTTACTTTTATTTAATTTTATAATATTACATACGACTTCCTAGCAATTTAAAGTTTCCTTTATTGGTATTTGCCATTAGTTCTAATTGGTTGTTATTAACAATGCATGTTGCCTTATATTCAATGTTTCCTAAAGGTGTATTAAAGTTTCCAGAAAATTTGCATTCATTTTCTCTTGTTTTCATTCCTCTAAAAGTGTTTCTCATTCCCATAGTTTCTATTGTTCCTTCTACATTATTTCCTCTGCTTACTAATTCAATAGTTCCATTAATTGCACCCATTGGTGTATTTAATGATGCTTTATATCTACCCTCTAACATATTTACCTCCTAGTTAATTATATTCTATTTATTATATGTTTTATGATTTTTTTAGTGATAAATATATATACAAAAAAACACAGAAAATTTTGGTTTCTGTGCTTTTTGTTTGTTTTTTTATTATTTTTAAATAGCTTCTTTAGCATCTTCTGCTAATTCGTCTTCTTTTTGATTAATTACCTCTAAGCTACCTATTGAAACTTCGTATGCAACTCTTGTTTCTGCAGTTCCATCTTCAAATTTCTTTTCATATGTTCTAGATTGAACTCTACCTATTACTTTTACTTCAGTTCCAACATCTATGTTTTGGCAGAATCTTGCAGTTCTTCCCCATGCAATTGCTGGTATATAATCTGATTTATTATATGCTCTATTAACCGCTAACAATAAGTCTGCTATTTCACGACCAAATGGTGTTTGTCTATATATTGGTTTTTTACAAATATATCCTGTTAAAACAACTTCATTTGATACTATTTCTTTTCCTTCTTCTTCACTTAATTCTTTTTCAATTTCATCTTCTGAAAAGATGTCTTTTGCAAATACTGTTAAAATTAGCTTATTTTTTTCATTTTCATAACTGTTATAAGATCTAAATTGACCTTTTATTAATATTTTTTTACCTACTTGTAAGGTGTCCTCTTTTATTAGTCTTTCAGAAATTGTTACTGGTATGATATCTTGTGTACTACTTAAACGTGGTACTTCCATATCAAATATAAAAAACCTTTCTCCATAAATTTCGTGACTAAATCTTTTCTCACTTGTTACTTTTCCCATTAATACTAAATGGTTATTATCAGCATAATTTATATTCATTATACTCTTTTCCTCCCTATCTTTTTTATTTCATCTATTGTATCTTATTCATTATGTAGCTATTTTAGAATATATTTTTTACTCGTATACGTCTATTATACTACTTTTTTTTGGATTTGTCTACATAAAAAGTTTAATTTTACCATTTTTTTAGTTTTTTATTTCATGTTTTATATAAATTATATTTAATTTTACAACTCGTACCCTTCTTTATCATATATAATTAGTAATGAAACTATTCCCATTATTACATTTGTATCTATCTTGTTTCGTGTTTTTATATTTATTTCTTGAGGCTCTACTTCAATTTTATTTACATTATATATATTCCTCTGTATACAAATTAATATTTCTTCTTCTTTAACGCTGGATGCTGTTATTGTACTTTTGCTACTAAATCCATATGTTATAACATTCAAATTTACATTTTCTAAAAAGTTTAAATCTATTTTTTCATCTGCATTTATTATTAGATAATTTACTTTTGATATAATGTTTTTTACAATAGCTTTTTTAGATAATATTTTGTAATTATTTGAGAAAATTGCAACTGTTTCAAATTTTATATTTTTTAAATTTTCTATATTTTCTTCCGTAAATATTATAATTGTTTTGTTTCTTAATTCTTTTTCTAAAATTCTTCTTATATAATGTTCATTCTTGTTATCACAGACAACTCCTACAAAAGCCATTTATCTGTTCTCCCATCTTTAATTACTATATTATCTAATTTTATTATACCCTCTAATTTTTTTCTTATTCTATTATTTACCTTTTTTGGAAGATTTATTTATTTTACTGTTAATTCGTCATTTATTGAATAGTAAAATATTAAAAATCTGAAAGACTATTTTAATCTTTCAGATAAATTATTTATTTAATTGAAAATTCTGCATAAAGATATTCATATTCTGTAGTAAAAATTTTTATTCCTATTCTATATTCTCCCTTTTTCAACTCTCCATATAGTTTAGACCAGTCTACCTTTTTTTCATTTACTTCTTTTGTAAATGTATATGTTGTTAGTTCCCAAGAAAAATCATCAAAATTTGCTTCTAGTTCTTGCCACTTTCCATTTTTCTTTATTTCTATTTTATATTGTGGAGTATAATCGCAAAACACTTTATTTTTATCTATAATAATAAATGTTGCACCTGTTGGAGTTAATGTATCTTCTTTTACTTTCATTATAACATTATTAATTGATCTATTCTTTAGATTTTCATTATATTCTGTTATATCAATTTCCCCGTTTAGTAATTGTTCTGTTATACTAACTTGTATATTATTATTGTTTTGCTCTACAACAATTAGTTGCTCATCTTCCTTTTTTGTATTTTTTTGCTTGAAATAAAGATATGCTATTATGGATAATGTTACTATTATTACTATTAATACTACAATAAATATTTTTTTCTTCATATATATATTCCCCTTAATTTATTTTTATACTTAAATCCTTTATATAAATTTTTCAATATACTCTATTAAAAATAATGGAACATTTAAGATTTTTCCATCTTTTTTTAAATTATTCATTGAAAGCCTTATGGCTAAATCATTATTAAATTTTTCATTATATCTAGTTAAACTAGCATTATTTGTTAAATTACCTGATTTTACCTCAATAGGTATTGTTCTATTTTTATATTGAATCACGAAATCTATTTCATGTCTATCAAATGTATAATAATTTGGTACCATATCAAATACATTATTTAACATATTTAATACGAAATTTTCTGTGAATGCTCCCTTAAATTCTTCAAAAAGCTTATTTCCTTGTACTACAATTTTACTATCTAAATTTGACATTCTTCTAAGTAATCCCACATCATTCATATATATTTTAAAGGAACTTAAATCATTATATGCTTTTAATGGAAAATCTGTTTTTGTCACATTATATATTTTATATATTAAATTTGAATCGTTTAGCCAATTTAAAGCATTCTCATATTCTCTTGCTCTGGCTCCTTCTTTAATTGTTTGATATAAAAATTTTTTATTTTCTTTGGCAAGCTGAGAAGGTATATTGTTCCATATTAGAGATATTTTATTTGCCTCATTATTTTGTGTATGCTTAGAAAAATCGCTTTCGTAAGCCTTTAAAATGTTTTCTTGTACAGTATTTACTAGTTCCATATCTTTTTCATTTACCCAAACATTAACTGCTTCTGGCATACCACCTATTATGAAATACGCTTTTAATTTTTCTTCTAATTGATTAAAAAATATATCTGGAATATTTTCAACATTTTTTATAGATTTCATATATTCTACTAAATTTTCACATTTATCTGCTATCAAAAATTCACTAAATGTCATTGGATACATATTCAAAAATTCTACCTTTCCTACCGGAAAAGATGTGTGAGATAATCTAATCCCTAGTAAACTTCCAGCACAAACAATATGATATTCATTTGCTTCTTCTTGGAAATATTTCAAACTATTTAATGCATTTGGACATTCTTGTATTTCATCAAAGATAATTAGTGTTCTTTCTGGTAAAATTGCTTTTCCATATATAAAAGATAGTTGTTCTAATATTCTTTTTGGATTTTTAGTATTACTAAATAAATTATATAAATCTTCATCATGATCAAAATTAAAATATGCAACTCCTTCGTAGTTTTCTTCTCCAAATTGTTTTAAAATATATGTTTTTCCAATTTGTCTTGCTCCTTTTAAAATTAGAGGTTTTCTATATTTACTTTCTTTCCACATTATTAACTCGTCTAATATAAATCTCTTCAAACAAATCATCTCCTCGTAATCAATACATTACAATAATATACTATATTTATTATACTACTTTAATCACGCTTTTACAAATATTTTTAGCATTTTTATCACATTTTTGCAAGTATTTTTTATGATTTTATCACATTTTTGTAAAATTACCCAAAAAAGCTTTTAACTTTTTCGGGTAATCTATGAATTTTATTTATTTTACTAGTTTTTGCATGCCTGTATTGTCAATTGTGTAATTATCACTATAAATTAAATCTGACACTTTAACTATATTAAATCCTTTTTCTTGTATATTATATATCAATTTATCTAAAGCTTGTGCTGTGTATTTTGTTCCATTGTGCATTAATATAATGCTTCCATTTTTTAGCTTATCTTTTAATCTATCCCACATCTGGTCTCCTGTTAGCCCTGTATAGTCTAATGTATCTAAAGACCATTGTATTGTTTTATGGTTTTCGGCTTCTGCTGATTTTATTACTGTATTATTATACTCTCCATATGGTCCTCTATATAGTGTAGTTCTTTTTCCTGTTATTTTTTCTATTTTGTCCGCACATTTTCTTATTTCTTCTTGATTTTTTTCTAATGTTAAATTGTTTACATGTGGATGCGTGTTTGAATGATTTCCTATTTCATGTCCTGCATCTGCTATTTTCTTTACTGCTTCTGGAAATTTATCTACCCAATCTCCTACCATGAAAAATGTAACTTTAACTTTATATTTACTTAGCGTATCTAAAATAGTATCTATATCGTCTGCATTCCATGCACAATTTATTGTTAGTGCAATATTTTTATCATTTGTTTCTACACTATATATTGGTAATAACTTTTCTGCTGTTGTTGCTGTTTGTATGGCATCTTGTTTTCCTGCTCCCAAAAATGCCGCTCCTCCAAATAATACAAATACTGTTGTTAATGCAATTATATATGAATATATTTTTTGTTTATTAAATACTATAAACATATAAAAACCTCCCAAAATAAGCTACTGTATTGTATGCTTGTTTTGGAAAGTTTATGACATCATCATATATATCTCTCCTGAAAATACAGTGGTCAGTGTTGCACTTTATTTAACGGTGAGACCTGCAAAGCAAGTCTCACCTCTTCCTGAAAATACCGTGGTTAGTGTTACACTTTAATCAAGCGCAAGCATGCCAACACCACGGTTGTCATCGTTATCAACATCGCAGTTATGACCCAGGTCACCCACAGGATAGATGTTGCTAAAGTTATAGTAGCTGCCCCCAGCAGCCCAAAAGCCACCAGCCTCTTCCCATGGATCCTCTGCAAGTAATTTCCATGTATTGGCTAAATCATAAAAGCCACATACTTCTCTACTACCTGTTGGCTCAAAATTACCTATATAACCAAATGAATTACGATAATGACCGATTCTTCTCGAATCATCACATACTGCTTGCCACGCCTCATCAACTGTATACTTTCCAGACTCATAAAGCTTCTGAATAAGAAACAAGTTTCTGCAAGCAAACTCTGTCCTTGTCATCTGCCGGCTATTACGGCTGGGGCAATATTCTTTCAGTATCTTTACCCATTTCCTTTGTGAGTATCCAGTAGCTGGTGGTAATCCTTTTTGGTATACCAACTTTCCATCTGGTATGGATGGGTCGACTCTCATGCAAGTAAAAGCATGCAATCTGCCTTTAGCTTTTGCCTCCTTGTACAGCATCAATGTTTCTTTCTGCCTCCTGCTGGTTGGCTCGTGGTCTAACCACTCTCCCGCAAAAGTATTTGGATCTATTCTACATTCCAGTTCATTTTGAGAAATCAGATTGTACTCTCCTTCTTCCTCAATTTCAAACATTGTTAGAATGTACCCATCCTTCACTTCTGCTGAAATGCACCGTCCTCCTTTTATTTCAGGAATTGCGGTTTTCACTTCCAATCTCTTCATGTGCTTGTCCTCCTATAAATGATATTTTTTGAAATGAAACCATATTCAACAAATAGAATATACTTTTATTATAATACAGTTTATGTAAAATAGCAATATTTTACATAAATTAAATGCTTCTATACTTTATAACATACATTATTTGGTCAAAAACAAAAATCATTTATATAGTTCAAAACTTGGAATATAGGCTCTTTTTCATTTCTATCCTTTTGGCAATTGTTACCATGCACAATTTATTGTTAGTGCAATATTTTTATCATTTGTTTCTACACTATATATTGGTAATAACTTTTCTGCTGTTGTTGCTGTTTGTATGGCATCTTGTTTTCCTGCTCCCAAAAATGCCGCTCCTCCAAATAATACAAATACTGTTGTTAATGCAATTATATATGAATATATTTTTTGTTTATTAAATACTATAAACATATAAAAACCTCCCAAAATAAGCTACTGTATTGTATGCTTGTTTTTGGAAGTTTATGACAATAGCCACTCGAAAACGAAACACGTAACTTCGAGTGGCTTAATTTGTCAATTTCTGCCTAAAATACTGGAAATTAAGGATTTTTTAGGATGTTCTTCTTCTATCTTCAACTCGAAGTGAGTTGAATCATAGACATAAGAGAAATTCTCACATTCTCCATTTTCGGTATTTCCGCAATTGCTTATACAGCCGTAGCCGTAATGCCAGAAATACCCTGTTGGAAGCCGAAGTTCATCGGCTCTTAGATTTCCATAAATTCTTGGGTTATTACCCCATAGCGGTGTTGCTTCAAACTCTCCTTCTGGATTGAGGTCTTTTAAAACCTCCGCCATTTTTTTCATGTCCATGTTTGTCATTCTTTCGTCCTCCTAAAAAAAATTATTTTTTGTAATAAAACAACAATGGATCAATGTCCTTCTCTTATATTATATCTAAAATTACCATAATTTTCAAGTTTATAACTATATTCTGTATTTTTCTCTTTCTATATAATGTGTGTGTAACAATTCATGAGCTATATGGCTTCCTGGTTTTTCTAAAAATTCTTTATATACTTTTTTAATTACTGGATTTTGATGTGATTTTCTAATTGTACTTTTTTCATCTATATCATATAATGCTTCTGCTCTTAATTTTCTTACATCTACTTTTGAACGTATTTTTGAACTTTTTATTGGTTGGCCTCCTCCCATTATGCAACCTCCTGGACAAGCCATAATTTCCACAAATTGATAATCTGCTGTTCCTTTCTTTATTTCCTCTAATATTTTTTGTGCATTAGCAAGACCGCTTGCAGCTACAACTTTTATATCATTTCCTGCAATATTCACATTTGCTTTTTTTATTCCTTCTCCTCCACGTACTGCATTAAAATCAATTTTTTCTAAATCTTCTCCTGTTAGTGTATCTTGTGCTGTTCTTAGTGCTGCTTCCATAACACCACCTGTTGTTCCAAATATAGCTCCAGCACCTGTTGCTTCTCCCATTGGTGCATCAAATTGTGTATCTTCTAATTTTGTAAAGTCAATATTTGCTTGTTTTATCATTCTTGAAAGTTCTCTTGTTGTAATAACAGCATCTACATCATATAGTCCATCATTTTGCATTTCGTTTCTTTGTCTTTCAAATTTCTTTGCAATGCATGGCATAACAGAAACAACATATATATTTTTAGGATCAATGTTTTCTTTTTTAGCATAATATGTTTTTAATAATGCTCCAAACATTTGATGTGGAGATTTGCATGTAGATAAATGTGGTAATAATTCTGGATAATTCATTTCTATATATTTTACCCATCCTGGACTACATGAAGTTATCATTGGTAGAACTCCACCTTTTGTAAATCTTTCTATAAATTCATTTGCTTCTTCCATTATTGTAAAATCAGCACCTGTATTTGTATCAAATACTTTATCAAAACCTAGTCTTTTTAATGCTGTAACCATTTTTCCAGTTACATTAGTACCAATTTCCATTCCAAATTCTTCACCAAGTGCTACTCTAACAGCTGGTGCTGTTTGAACAATAACATAACTGTCTTCATCTTTTAATTTAACCCAAACGTCATCTATCATTTCTTTTTCATGTAATGCCCCTGTTGGACAAGCTTGTATACATTGACCACAAAATGTACAATTTACGTCATTTAAACTATGATCTCCTACTGTAGATATACAAGATTCAAACCCTCTATTAATACAATCAATTGCACCTATTTTTTGCACCTTTTTACATGCTGCTACACATCTTCTGCATAAAATGCATTTGTTAAAATCTCTTACTATTGAAGGTGATAAGTCGTCTACTTTATGTTGTGTTCTTTCTCCTTCAAACTCTATATTTAAAACATTAAATTTTGTAGCTAATGCTTGTAATTCACAATTACCTGAACGAGTGCAAGTTAGGCAATCTTTTGCATGGTTTGATATAATTAAATCTAATATAACATGTCGTGCTTCTAACACATTTGGTGTGTGTGTATGTACTATCATTCCTTCTTCTACTGTTTGAATACAGGAAGTTGCAAATCCACGTCTGCCTTCTACTTCTACAATACACATTCTACAATCCCCAACTTCGTTTATATCTTTTAAAAAGCATAATGTTGGTATATCAATTCCTACTTGTGCTGCTGCTTGTAAAATTGTTGTTCCCTTTTTTGCTTTTACTTCTTGACCATCTATAGTTAATGTAACGAATTCTTCCATGTGCTTACCTCCTTAATTTCCTATTGCTTTAAATGGACAACTTGTTAAACAAGTTCCACATTTAATACATTTGTCTTGATTAATTACTCTTATTTCTCTTGCTTCTCCTTCAATCGCATTCACTGGACAATTTCTTTGACATAATCCACAACCCTTACACTTTTCTGGATTAATTTCTATTTTTGACATTGCTTTACATTCTAAAGACTTACATTCTTTTTCTAGAACATGCTGTCTATATTCTTCCCTAAAATATTTTAGAGTACTTAGTATTGGATTTGGTGCACTTTGTCCAAGCCCACATATACTTGCATTTTTTATATTAATAGCTAATTTTTCTAATTTATATATATCATGCTCTGTTCCATTGCCATCACAAATTTTTTGTAATATTTCTAACATTCTTTTTGTTCCAATTCTACATGGTGTACATTTTCCACAAGATTCATCAACAGTAAATTCTAAATAAAATTTTGCAAGTGCTACCATGCATTTTGTATCATCCATTACAATTAATCCACCAGATCCCATCATAGAGCCTATTTCTTTTAATGACTCGTAATCTATTGGTGTATCTAAATGTTCTTTAGGAATGCATCCTCCTGATGGTCCTCCTGTTTGTGCTGCTTTAAATTCTCTATTGTTTGGTATTCCACCACCTATGTCGTATACGATTTCCCTTAATGTTGTTCCCATTGGTACTTCTACTAATCCTATATTATTTACATTTCCTCCTAATGCAAATACCTTTGTTCCTTTTGATGTTTTAGTACCTATTGATGAATACCAATCTGCTCCTTTTAATATTATTTGGGCTATATTAGCATATGTTTCTACATTGTTTATTAAAGTTGGTTTTCCCCATAGACCACTTTGCGCTGGATATGGTGGTTTTACTCTTGGCTGACCTCTTCTTCCTTCTATTGATTCTAAAAGAGCGGTTTCCTCGCCACATACAAAAGCTCCTGCTCCAAGTCTTATTTCTATATCAAAGTCAAATCCACTATTAAATATATTTTTTCCTAATATTCCATAGTTTCTTGCTTGCTTTAATGCAATATCAAATCTTTTTACTGCAATTGGATATTCTGCTCTTACATATATATATCCTTTTGATGCTCCTATTGCAAATCCTGCTATTATCATTGCTTCAATAACAGAATGTGGATCCCCTTCTAATATACTTCTATCCATGAAAGCACCTGGATCTCCCTCATCTGCATTACAAACTACATATTTTACCTCTCCTTTTGTTTTCTTTGTTAGTTCCCATTTTTGTCCTGTTGGAAATCCTGCTCCACCACGTCCACGAAGCCCTGATTCTTTAATTATATTAATTACTTCATCGCTACTCATTTCTTTTAATACTTTTTCTAAGGCCAAGTATCCATCAAATGCTATGTATTCATCTATATCTTCTGGATTTATTAATCCACAATTTTTTAGTGCTATTCTTTTTTGTTTTTTATAGAAGTTTAGTTCATCTAAACTATTAACTATACTTCCATCTATATCTTTGCATAATAGCCTTTTTACTTTTTCTCCTTTTATTATATGTGTTTCTATAATTTCCTCACAATCTTCTGGTTTTACCATTGCATAAAAGGTGTCTTCTGGTCTAATAATAACAATTGGCCCTTTTGCACAAAGTCCAAAGCATCCTGTTTTAATAACTCTTACATTTTCTATGTTTTTTTCTTTTATTATTCTTTTAAAATTTTCTAAAATTTCTGGAGATTTAGAAGATGTACAACCTGTACCATTGCATACTAATATATGTTTTTGTCTTGTGTCTAATTTTGTATTTACTCTTAATTCTAATTCTTCTTTCTTTTCTTTTCTTATTTTTTGTATTTCTTCTAATGTCTTCATAGATACCATTCCTTTCTTATGGTTTAAAATAATTACTATTTTAATTCATCTAATACTTTATCTAATTTTTGTACAGTTGCTTTTCCATATACTTCGCCATTTACTGTAAATACTGGTGCTAATCCACAAGCACCAACACATCTAGTGGCTTCTATTGAAAATTTTCCATCTTTTGTAGTCTCACCTGCTTCTATATTTAATCTTTCTTTCAATCTATCCATAATTTTACTAGAGCCTTTTACATAGCATGCTGTTCCTAAGCAAACTGCAATATGATATTTTCCTTTTGGTTTTAATGTAAATCTTGAATAAAAAGTAATTACTCCATAAATTTCTGCTAATGGTATATTTAAGTATTTTGATATTTCCATTTGTGCATGTTTTGGAATATATCCATAATGTTCTTGAACTTCATTTAGTATTTGTATTAAATTGTCTTTGTCTTGTGTATATATTTGTAATATTTTTTCTAGTTCTTCATCTTTACACTCATTTCCACAATTGCAAGTATTTTTTATTTCCTCCATTTTATCATCTTCCTTTCTTAGATAATAACCTTAGAATGATTATATCAAACTAAAATTATTTAAACAATTCTTTTGTCACATATTGTTGATTTTTTTGTTTTTTATTTTTAATCATATATTTCAATTGCTTTTACAATTACTCTTTTTATTGCTCCTGCTGTACAAGTAATAAGTGTTAATTCTCTTTCTCCTCCTGTTTCTTGCTCTAAGCAACTTACATCCTTAGGACTTGTTTTATATGTGTCATACACTTGATACTTTATATTTCTATCAAATGTATCTGTTAATATTATTTCATCACCTATTTCTAATTTTTTTATTCCTCCAAACATTTTATTATTTCGGTAATTATGTCCTGCAATACAAAAATTTCCTGGTTTATTGATATCAGGACCATATAACTTTGTTACTGATACTTTTAATGATTTTGTATTAGTTTGTGATAATATATAGCTACTTAGTTCTAATTTTGGTATATCTATTTTTCCTATTACTTTATATCCTTTTACTTCTTTTGGCATATTTTTGTATTCTTCTAATGTTAATATTTCCTTATTAGTTTTTATTGTATTTATATTTTCTACTTTATTTTCTTTCTGAGTTTGTACTATATTTACCATATTTTTTGCATCTTGATTTATTTGTTCAAAATTTTTTTCCTCCCTTATTTTTACTATTCCAATTAATATAAATATGATTTGTAGTATTATAACTAAATTTAAAATTATCACAGTTTTCGATAATTTAAAACACGCAAACTTTACTTTCATATTTCTCCTTTTATACTACAAAAGAAGCGAAAAGTATTATTTCCCGCTTCTTTTATAAATTACGCTATTATTTATGCCTTTATTTTTTTCTTATTTATATATATTCCTACTATGGTTACTATTATTACAATTCCTATTATATACATAGCATATTCTACTACACTTGTTCCTGTTTTTGGTAATTCTTCTATCATGTTTTGAGTTGTTGTATTATTTACTACATTATCTACAACTGGTGGGATATCTTCATAAACTTCTATTGTAAATGATTTTGATGTTATTACTGAATTAGAATTGGTTACATTAACTAGACTTAATGTAATTGTATATGTACCCTCTTCTGGAAATGTAGCTTTTATTGGTGTTGTATTTGTAAAATCTCCCCCAACTGCAAAACCTGTAGGTGGGCCCCAATATCCAACTTGTGCAATATCAATTTCAGATTGATTTGTGTCTGTTGCAAGTATTACAGGTGTTGCAGGTCCACTTATATCTACTTTTATTCTTACATTTGTATATTGCGTTCCTCCTGTTCCTATTAATAATACATTCGCATTTTTTTCTATATTTTTAGTAATTGTTCCTGTATATTGTATATCAAAACTATACTCATCTGCTGCTAGAACTAAGCTTGAAGCACTTATAACAATTACAAAAATAATTAAAAATGATAATAATTTTTTCATATATAAACCTCTCTTTCGATTTAGTTATTAATATATATGATAAAAGAATGGATATAATGACATTGTTTTGTCTTTATATCCATCCTTTTAAATTTATCTATTCTTTATTATTTTCACTTCTAACTAATTCCTTAAATTTTTCTCCTCTTTCTTTAAAATTTTTAAAATATCCATAACTTGATGCTGCTGGTGATAATGCACATATCATTCCTTTTTTAGTTAGTTTTTTTGCGTATATAACTGCTTCTTCTAAATTCTTTGCTAATACTACATTTCTATTTTCTTTGTTTATTTTATCATATATATATTCTCCAGTTTTTGGTAAGCAAATAATATTTTCTATTTTTGTATTGTTTAAGTAATTTATAAGCTCTGTTAAATCTATTCCTCTATCATTCCCACCTAAAATTATTGTGTTTACTTTTTCTAAGGCCTCTATACAATTTATTGTGGCTTCAGGTATTGTTGCAATTGAATCATTATAATAGTCTACTCCATCATAGTTTCCTACAAATTCCATTCTATGTTCTAAGGTCTTAAATTCATTTATTGTTTTAATTGTTTTATTTAAATCTAAATTTAGTATAATACTTACTGCAAGTACAAACATTATATCATTTAAGTTATGTTTTCCCTTTAAATTTCTTTCATCGTTTGAATTATATATTTTTATTCCCTTAAAGTATACTCCTCCATCTATTAGATACATAGCTTTATTATCATCGTCTGTCATTGTAATACTATATGAATTATTTTTATATTTGTAATTATATGCATTCATCAATTTATTATCTCTATTATAAATACTAATATCATCATCTTTTTGATATTTAAAAATGTTAAACTTAGCTTCTATATAATTTTCTAATGATTCATAGTGGTCTAAATGTTCTTCATATATATTTAATAATATAGCTATATTAGGTGATTTTTTAATATATTCTAAACCATGTGAAGACATTTCTATAACTACTATCATATCCTCTGTTACTTCTTCTATATGGTCAAATATTGGTATTCCTATATTTCCAAGTAAAACTGCCTTTTTATTTTGCTGTATTAGCATTTCATATATTAATGAACTTGTTGTACTTTTCCCCTTAGTCCCTGTTATTCCTATTGTATAGCAATTAATATATTCTAAAAATAATTCTAATTGAGAAGTAACTTTATTTATAAATTTAGTAGTATCAATTCCTTTAAATGAAACTCCTGGAGATTTTAGTATTAAATCAAAATTTTCGATATCTTTTAAATACTCTTCTCCAGTATAAAATTTTAAATTTTTATCTGTTTCTAAATATTTTTTCTCACTTTCAGAATCTTTTGTCTTATATGTAATTACTAATGAAATATCAGGAAAATATTTTCTTATAAAACTATATGTTGATTTTCCTTCTACTCCAAAACCTAATATCATTATTTTTTTATTTTCTAAATAATTTAATAAATCCTTAAACATTAAAAATCTTTCCTTTTAAAATTTCTTCTAATTCCTTTGGTACACTGTTTTCTTCATTGTACTGTTTTGTTAAATCTTTTGACATATCTACTAATTTATAATTATTTTTATAAAATTGTAATAGATATGGTAATTTTTTATTTTTTTCTTCTAGTTGAATAATTGTATTTGCAATTGCAAAGTTTACCTCTTCATATGTTCCAACACATTCAAATGGTTTTGTTTTTCCGTATCCACATAATTCTTTAAATGTTTCTAATAAGCTTTCTTTTTGCAATAAATCTTGCCCAAATATTTTTGTTAGTTTTTCATTGCAATATAAGAACGGTGATAATATAATGAATACAAATAAACATTTAGGACAATTCCCACACCATACCCATGGTATTTGCTTACTTCCTACATTACAACTTTTAAATATTTTATGGTATTGTTCATTTTTTGAAAATAACATAGCTATTTGCAATTCGTTTATTGGTCTTAACATGCTAAAATACTCTACTTCAGCTTTTAAATACTTTTGTGAATAGTATTGAAAATCTTTTTCAAATTCATAACTTTTTGAGTATTGATGATTTATTTTTTCTCCTTCTACATTAGTTTCTTCTGCACTAGCTTCATTTGATAATGCAATGTATTTTTTATTTGTAAGAAAAGCTATGAAATATGATAAAAATGCAAGTAATGCAGAAAATGGTGTATGACCATTTAAAAAGCCTTCTTTATTTAATTTTATTAAGTTTGAATCTATTATTCGTTTTACTTCTATTATTTTGTTATCTTCATAACCTGCTATATGTGCACAATCTATAGAAGGCTGTTTTCCTCCAACTATTAAACAATAATTATCTTCTTTATATTTCTTTAATAATTCTAATGTTACAGTAGAATCTTTTCCTCCTCCAATTGGTATTAAAATACCATTATTTGTGCATTTATTTTCATTTATTATTTCTTTATATGTTTGTTGTACTGTTATTTGCATCATTTCTTCTTGTGTCATATTTATATTATTGACATATCTATATTCCCCTAAACCGTAATAATATAATTTTTTAAACCATTCAACTTGTTCTTCATTTAAATAACCACATTTTATTATTACATTTTTAGGACATGCACATTTCCAATAACTTATTAATTCAACCATTCCAATATTAAAAGCTAAATTTCTTACATATTCATTATTAATATCCTTAAATTGGATTTCTTTTTTATCTATTTCTATTATAGGATTAAATTTTGCTAAATTTGTTATTTCAAAATAATACTTTATTACAATCTTGTTATCTTTTTCAAATAATTCGAATTTATCATAAATAAATTCTTTATATTTTTCTCTAAATTCAATAAATTTATTATTTTGCATAATTATCTCCTTTTCTATTTTCTAAGTTCTGCTCCTAGTTGCTTTTGAAGTCCTGTAATTATTTTTTCCATAATAGGATTTACTTCATCATCTGTTAAAGTTTTATCTTTTGCAGCAAAAGTTAATGAATATGCCATACTTTTTTTATCTGCATCAATATTCTTTCCAGTATAAACATCAAATATCTCTATGTTATTTAGTAATGATCCTCCTAATTTTTTAATTGTTGTTTGTATTTCTTGTGAAGTTTTATTTTTATCTACAAGTATTGCTAGGTCTTTTTTTATTTCAGGATATTTTGAAATTTCTTTATATTTCATACCTCCTACTTTTTTAGAAAGCAGTTTATCTAAATTTATTTCAAATACAAATACATCTTCTTTTGCTTTTGCAGGATGTACCTTTCCAATAATTCCTATTATATTATTATTTAAAGATATTTGTGCACTTTGGTATGGATGCATTTCTTTTGGTATTTCTTCCTTAACTACTAAACTATATCTTCCTGCATATCCCAAATAATCTAATAATTCTTCAACTACTCCTTTTATAACATAGAAATTAACTTGTTTTCTGTTTCCTATTTCAGTATAATATAAGCCACTCATTAATACGGCAATTTTATTTTCTTCTATATATTCGTCTTCCTTTTTTCCGAATCCTTTTCCTATTTCAAATATAGAAACATCTTTAACATTATGTGCTATATTATATTCATATATTTTATATAAAGAAGGAAGTACACTATATCTTAAAGTATTTCTTTCTTCTGTCATAGGATCTAATAATTTTAATATTTCTATATTATCATTTGTAAATTCTTTTGCTTCTTTTTCATTTACTAATATATATGATAATGTTTCATTTAATCCCAAATCTACCATTTTATTTCTAATACTTCTTGTTGTTTTATCATAACTTCCTGGTTTTACTGGTAGAACTGGTAGTTTTCCTATAATATTATCTACTCCATAAATTCTACCTACTTCTTCTATTAAATCCTCTTTAATAGATATGTCTAATCTTCTTTTTGGCACTTCTACTGTTATTGTATTTCCATTTACATTACTATTAAATCCTAATCTTCTAAATACATCTAGTACATCTTTTTGTGGAACATCTATACCTAAAATTTCATTTATGTTGTCAAATGTAATATCTATTTTTTTATCTGTTCTATCTGTAGTATCATATTTTGCAAGTCCTCCTACAATTTCTGCATCAGCATATTTTTCAAGTAAGTGACATGCTCTTTGTATTGCCATATATGTTCTGTTTGAATCTATTCCTTTTTCAAAACGATTACTTGCTTCACTTCTTAATATCTTTTTTGAAGTATATCTAATTTTAACAGGATTAAATATTGCAGCTTCTATAACTATATTTTTTGTTGAAGGTTGTATTTCTGTATCTAGTCCTCCCATAACTCCAGCAAGCCCAATTGCTCTTTTTCCATCAGATATTACAATATCATCTTCTCCTAAAGTTCTTTCTATGTTGTCTAATGTTGTAAGTTTTTCACCTTCTTTTGCCATTCTTACAGCTAGCATTCCATTTAATGTATCTGCATCATAAAAATGAAGTGGCTGACCAAATTCTAGCATTACATAATTACTAATATCTACTACATTGTTTATTGGCCTAATTCCTGAAGCAATTAGTCTGTTTTTTATAAATGTTGGACTTTCTTTTATTTTTACATTATTAACTTTTTTAGCTAGGAAAATAGTACAATTTTCTGTTTGTATATCTAATTTAAATATGTCGTTTATATTTGTATCATTTTCTTTATATGACATTTCTACTGTTTTTACTGGCTTATCATAAATTGCACCAATTTCATAAGCCATACCTAAAATACTTAATAAATCTCCTCTATTTGCTGTTAAATCAAAGTCTATTACTTCATCATCAAGTTCTAATATTTTTATAGGATCTTCTCCTACTTCTGCTGCTTGAGGTAATTCATGAATTCCATTTTTATCTGCTTCTTTTAAAAATTTGTTTTCTAATCCAAGTTCTGCAATTGAACATAACATTCCTTCTGATTCTACTCCACGTATATTTCCTTTTTTTATTTTTATTTCTGGAAGTTCTGCTCCAACTTGTGCTACTATTACTTTTAGTCCTTTTCTTACATTTGGTGCACCACATACTATATTTAAAATTTGATTTCCTATATCTACTTTACATACATGTAAGTGGTCAGAGTCTGGATGCATAGTACATTCTTTTACTTCTCCTACAATTAATTTCGTAGCATTTATTAATTTACCTGCACTATCATATTCATTTCCTACTCTTGTCATATCTTCTGCAAGTGTTTTTACGTCTACATCTATATCTACATAATCTTTTACAAAATTAGTACTTAATTTCATTTTCTTCATCCTTTCTATCAAATTGATTTAAAAATCTCACATCATTTGTATATAACAAACGAATATCTGTAATTCCATATTTAAACATTGCTAGTCTATCAAGACCTGTTCCAAAAGCAAATCCACTATATATTTCTGGATCATATCCATTCATTTTTAGTACATTTGGATGTACCATACCTGAGCCTAAAATTTCAATCCATCCAGTTTGTTTGCATAAATTGCATCCTTTTCCTCCACATTTGAAACAGCTTACATCTACTTCATAAGATGGCTCTGTAAAAGGGAAATAACTAGGTCTAAATCTTAATTTAGAATTCTGACCAAGCATTTTTTTTACGAAAACTTCTAATGTGCCTTTTAAATCTGCAAGTGAAATATTTTTATCAATTAATAAACCTTCTATTTGCCCAAATTGATGTGAATGTGTTGCATCATCATCTCTACGATATGTTTTACCTGGGCAAATAACTCGAATTGGTGTTTTTTCTTCATTTTCCATCATAACTCTTGCTTGAACTGCTGAAGTTTGTGTACGTAGTAAATATTCTGTAGTTATATAAAAGCTATCTTGCATGTCTCTTGCAGGATGTCCTTTAGGAAGATTTAACCTCTCAAAACAATATTCATCAGTTTCAAGTTCTGGTCCAGATACTACATCATATCCCATAGATACAAATAAATCTTCTAATTCTTCAATTATACGATTTACTGGATGTTTACTCCCTCTTTTTAATTTTATGCCTGGTAATGTAATATCTATTTTTTCTTTTTCTAATTTATTATTTAATTCTTCTTTTCTTAGTTCTTCTAACCTATTACTTATTAGGTTTTCTAATTCATCTCTAACTTTATTTACTAAGCTTCCTATAATTGGTCTCTCTTCTGGTGATAGTTCACCCATTTTTCTTAAAACTAATGTAAGTTCTCCTTTTTTTCCTAAATACTTTACTCTAGCTTCATCTAGTTTTTCTAAAGTTGTTGAACTTAATATTTCTTCTTTTGCTTTTTTTTGTAAATTTTCAATTTGTTGTTTCATTTTATCCCTCCTAAAATTTATTTTCTTTCAAAATCTTACTCATGTTTCTTTTTTATTTTTCAAAAAAATCCATTTCTATCCTAATATATAGGACGAAATGGATTCGTGGTACCACCTATTTTTATTAATTAAATAATTAACCTCATTACAGTTATAACGGAACTACCGTCTATTCCTACTATATTTCAAAATAGAGCCTAAAAAGTGAAATTTCAGTTAAAGTATATATTGTAAGCTCACAGCAACTACTTACATTCTCTTTTATATATTCATTTAACCTATTTGCTTTTTAATTGGCTTTTCTATGTATATTATATTAGCACATATTTTGCTTTTGTTCAATAGTTTATAAAAAATTTTAAAAAATTGGCTGTTAAAGTTCAGACTATTTTTCTTTTTTAAAATTGATAGGTAAATGTATATAAATATTTTGAACAGTCGCCATTCCCCAATGAAACTGTAAAAAATGTTTACACATTTAAACAGTTTCTATTGGTCCCCACTTATGGCTCCTCATCGTTCTTCAATATTTATATACATTTACCTATCAATTAACTACTTATAGTCTGAACTTTAACAATTAGCAAGTAATATTTTTGCCTTTAATTGGTGAATCCTTCTGTATTTATCTTTACTTTTTATATAAATTTGTGTTATAATAAGTTTACAATAAACTTTGAAAGGAAGACTGAATAAATGAAATCTATCACATTTAAACTTGAACTTTCACACATAACTGATGAAATGTTCCTTTTTATTGGAGAATTTCAGCGGCTTTCTAGTGAGAACAAAAACTTTATTATTGGTTTTAAAGAAGAAGGAAGAAATAAAGTTTTTGTTAGAACATGTAAAGAGTTTTTGGAAAATGCATATATATGCATATACGACAAGGATAATTTAAATTTAATCCTATCAGCTATTAACTATGCTATTGCATTACAGGCAAAACCACAAATTAGCTTTCAGACAGATGGATTATCTATATTTTTATTCATCGATTTTGTTTCAGATTTACCATCTACACTTTACAAAATCCGAAACTTTGCCGATTCTTGTGGAATAAGCTATGAAATGTATCCGTAAGTTTTAAGTCTCCAGCTCCCCTTCTTGCAATTTAGGAAGGGGAGCTTTTCTTTTATTTTTTATTCACAAAAAAAGACCACTAAATGGTCTTTATTGGTCTTTTTCTATATACATTTATTATTCTGCTGATTCTTCTTCAGCTTCTGGAGCATCATAAGCTTCTAATATAGCTGTTTGAATTTTTTCTCTTGTTTCAGCATTGATTGGATGAGCTATATCTTTGAAATCTCCGTTTGGAGTTTTTCTGCTTGGCATAGCTATAAATAATCCATTTTGACTTTCGATAACTTTGATATCATGAATTACGAATTCATTATCGAATGTTACAGAAGCAACAGCTTTCATTCTGTTCTCTGAATTTACTTTTCTTAAACGTACATCTGTTATTTGCATTTGCGCACCGCCTTCCAAAGTTTTAAAAATATTCTTGTACATTTTTTATGTACAAATATATTATTCGTCATAAATTACTTTTTTCCTTCTATATTTTACAAAAACTAGAAAAAAATTTATTTGATTTTTACTAAAATTTTATTTGATAACTTATTTATACATATTTTTAACACTTTTTATGCATAATACATAAAATAATATTGAAAAAAAATCGATTAAAGTATATAATTTATATGTTTGAATTGAGAAATATTAAAAGGGGCGTATTATTTTGGCTAATATTGAGAATATAAAGAAATATAAACATTTACATATGGTTGGTATTGGTGGAGTTAGTATGAGCGGAATTGCAGAAATACTTCACCATTGGGGATTTAAAGTTACTGGAAGTGATGCTAATTCTTCAGAGATAACAGATAAATTAATTAAAAGTGGAATTCCAGTAAAAATTGGGCATGATTTAGAAAATTTAAAAGATGCTGATGCTATAATATATACAGCTGCTATAAAAAAAGATGATCCAGAAATGTTGGAAGCTAGAAAACTTAATATTCCTTTAATAGAAAGATGTGATTTCTTAGGCGAACTTACTAGGTCTTTTGGAAATACTATTGGTATTTCTGGTACACATGGAAAAACTACTACTACTTCAATGGTTTCTGTTTGTTTTTTAAAAGCAAACTTGGATCCTAATATTCAAGTTGGTGGTATTTTAAAACAAATTGATGGGAATTATAAAATTGGAAATAGTGAATATTTTATTATAGAAGCTTGTGAATATGTTGAAAGTTTTTTAAAATTTAGACCAAAGGCAGAAATAATTTTAAACATTGATAATGATCACTTAGATTATTTTAAAACATTTGATAACATAAAAAATGCTTTTATTAAATATGTTCAATTACTTCCTAAAGATGGATTATTAGTAATAAATGCTGATGATAAAAACTGCTTAGATTTAAAAGATTATACTGCTTCTTCATATATTACATATGGAATTGATAATATAAATGCTGATTTCATTGCTAAAAATATTACATTTAACAATGATGGTTTTGCTGAATTTGATGTGTATAAAAACAATAAATTTTATGAACATATTGAACTTTCAGTTCCTGGAAAACATAATGTTTTAAATGCTCTTTCATGTATTAGCTTATGTGATTATTATGGAATAAGTAGTAAAAATATTAAAGATGCTTTAATTGAATTTACAGGAGCTCATAGAAGGCTTGAATTCAAAGGTAGCTTTAATAGTATTTCTGTATATGATGATTATGCTCATCATCCAACAGAAATTAAAGCAACTTGTGAAGCACTAAATAATAAAAAGTTTAATGAATCTTGGGTAATTTTTCAACCTCACACTTATAGTAGGACTAAGAATTTATTAGATGATTTTGTTGATGCTTTAAGTCGTTTCGACCATGTTATAATTGCTGATATTTATGCAGCAAGAGAAACTAATACTTATGGCGTATCATCTAAAGATATTGTAGATAGGTTAAATTCTACAAGAACATCTAAACCTTGCCAATATATTCCAGATTTTAATAAAATTGTTAGCTATGTAAAACAGCATGCAAAACAAAATGATATTGTTCTAACTTTAGGTGCGGGTAATATAACAGAACTTGGACCAATGTTATTAGTATAAAACAAAAAACAGCTTTTAATCAGCTGTTTTTTGTTTAGTTTTTATCTTATAGCAACCTTTATCCTTATTTGATTATATGTCTAAATTAAATAATATCTATATAATTAAATTTTTATTTAGTGAGTTTATATTTAATTAATTTCTCTTGCCTGCTTTATCATTAAATCTGCAAATACTCCATAACCTGTTAGTGGATCATTTACTAAAACATGTGTTAATGCACCTACAACTTTTCCATTTTGTATAATAGGGCTTCCACTCATTCCTTGTATAATTCCACCTGTTTTTTCAATTAAATCTTCGTCTGTAATTTTAATTAGCATACTTTTATTATTTTCATTATTATTTTTATATATTTTTTGTATTTCTACTTCATATTCTTTTGTTTTATTATCTTCTAATGTACACATAATAGTAGCTTTTCCTAGTTTTATTTCATCTCTTGTTGCTACTTCCATTGCTTTAGAAGCATCAATATTTAATGCACTTACATTTGTTATTTTTCCGTAAACACCAAAATCCGTATTCTTATATACTTCTCCAATTGTTTGACCATTTTCAATTGTTCCTTGTATTTTACCGGGGTTTCCTTTTTTACCTTTTACAATTGATACTATTTTAGTTGTAACAAAATCACCTTTTGCAATATCTATTAATTGCTCTGTGTCTATATCTTGTATACCATGTCCTAGAGCAGCAAATATTTTAGTTGATGGCTCATAAAAACTTACTGTTCCAACTCCTGCTGCTGCATCTCTTACCCATAATCCTAATTTATATTTGTCATCTGCACCTTTTATAGGAGTAATACTTGTTTCAATAGTTTGTCCATCTCTTACATATTTAAGTGATAAATTATTTCCATCAGAATTATTTACACTATTTAGTAAATCAGATGTACATGTAACAGTTTTATCATTTACTTTTACAATCATATCTCCTTCTTTAATTCCTGTGTTTTCATATGGCTTATATTTATTATTATCTATTCCTTCTATTTCAGTCATTCCAACTACTAATACTCCACTAGTGTATAATTTTAATCCTACTACATTTCCTAAAGGAACTACTGAAGTTTTAGGTATTACATTTACAGTTACATCTTTTAATGGAATTGCTCCAAATAGACTTAGTTTAAGATTGGATTTTCCTATTTTACTACTATATGATAAATCACTAGATGCTTGTACTGTTTCATAATCTTTAGAGGTATCTTCACTTTCTAAATTTACTCCAAATACTGTGTTTACTTGTAGACTTTCTCCTTGAAATAAAACAATACTATTAGGTATAGAAGTTATATTAGTTACATATATTAATATTAAAATTAAAAAACTAACAATAAATATCTTTTTTACGTTTTTCATCATAAACCTCACATTTTTTAATATTTATTATTAGTCTTTCCATTTTTTAATTTTTTAAAACATGCTTATTAAATTACTCTATTTTAACATTTTTGTTATTTTATCCAAATCATATCTTTCCCTTGCAATTGCACTATAATATGCCTGTAATTGTTTGTTTGATAATTTTTTAACATCTATATCGTCATCTAATGTGTTTACAATACATGTATAACATGCATATTCTGAATGTTTATAATAATAATTTTCATCACTTAAAGATGTTTTCATTTTTCTAAAATCTATGCTTTTATAACCAACTAAATTAGTTGTACTAGTTAAATTTTGTTCTAATATTGGACAATTTATTCTATGATATGTATTTGTATCATCTATAAAATAAATTGAATTTGGATTTATATATTGCTTATTTTGAGTACTTGTAACTATAGCATAATTATTGTATATTTTTGTTCCTACTGGTATTCCTTCCATAAAACTTATAATGTTTACATTAGTTAACAATTTTTCCCAATCTAATTCTGTTAGTACTGGCATTTGAAAATTTGCATGTGTTCCCATACTAGGTGAATGTTCATTATATACTCTAATTGCATTGTTCAAATTTTCTTGAATAGATATTCTCATTATTTCTCTTTTATGTTGGTTAAAAGCAGATGCTCTATCTTCTGGATCATTACTTGAACTTGTACTTAATACACTTGTATTATCATTTGCAAATTCTTCATATTTACTTCCATCACTTTTTACTGCATTTTGTGGTCTTACTATATCTTGTAGTCTAACTTCATTTAAAAGCCAATTTGTAAATTCATATGCTTCTTGATAATATTTTTTTACACTATCACTTTGTTTTGTAACTACTTGTCCATCCGCATTTTTTTCACTTGTAGTTTCTATAATGTTTGTTTGAAGTGTATATGTATTTGTAACTCTATATCCTGTTACCTCATTTCCAGATTTTACAACTTTATTTAAATCTATTAAATAACCTGATTTTGCAATATATCCAACTCCTGCAATATTTCCATAAACTGTAATATAATTATCTAAAGAATAATTAATAACAATATCTGATAGAGCTGTTTTATACCTAACTGCATAATGTATATATGGTTTTAATATATGTTCATAACCTGTTTTAGTAACCCCATCTTCTTCATATGTGTATTCATTTGGTGAATAAATATAATATCCATCATACAAAGTAAAAACTAACGCTGGTATATATGGCATAATGTAACTTGAATTAGCCCCAGACATTCCCATTCCAGTTGCTAAACTGGTCGAAAACGTATTTATTGCGGCCTGTACATCTCTCCTAATAGAATCAGCGTTATTTGAATATTTATTATTAATTGTGTTCAATTCGAATGCTGCTAAAGCATCATGAGTGGCATCCATTAATTTAGTATCATACATTTGTTGTAATTGGGCTGTATCAATTTGCACCCCTATATATGCTGACAAAATCAAGGTTACAGGTATTACAATTATTGAAAATATAACTGTCATATTTTGTAATTTCATT
>CALXRX010000012.1 GCA_944390975.1 uncultured Clostridia bacterium
TCTATAAATGAAGAATATATGAGACGTGGAAAGTTGAAAGTAGAGAAATTAGGACGAGCAATGACATGGTTTGATACAGGAACACATGATGCATTACTTGAAACAGCAAGTTTTGTACAAACAATTGAAAAAAGACAAGGTATGCAAATTTGTTCACCTGATGAAATTGCATATAGAAAAGGTTGGATAACAGCTGAAGAATTATCAAATATAGCGGACAAATTTATAAAAACAGATTATGGTAAATTTTTAAAAGACCTAGCAGAAAATAAGATAGGAGAGGAATAAGATGGGAAAATTTAAAAAAATAGAAACTTCTATTGAAGGGGTATGCATAATTGAGCCAACTGTTTTTGGAGATAACAGAGGATATTTCATGGAAACATATAGTGAATTAGATTTTAAAGAATTAGGCTTAAATTATCATTTTGTACAAGATAACCAATCAAAATCTAAAAAAGGTGTTTTAAGAGGTTTACATTTTCAAAAACAAAATACTCAAAGTAAATTGGTAAGAGTAATAAAGGGAGAAGTTTTTGATGTAGCAGTGGATTTAAGACCTGAAAGCAAGACTTATGGAAAATGGGAAGGTGTTATTCTTTCAGAAGAAAATAAAAAAATGTTTATGATTCCAAGAGGGTTTGCACATGGATTTTTAGTATTATCTGATGAAGCAGAATTTACATATAAATGTGATGATGTGTATAATGCTTCATCTGAAGGTGGGCTTGCTTGGAACGATGAGGATGTTGCAATAGAATGGCCTTTTGGAGATATAAAACAAGAAGATTTAATAACTTCTGAAAAAGATGCTAAATGGCCAACTTTGAAAGAATTAAGAAAAACAGATTTATTTAAAGATTTAAAATAATATTAAATAATAGGGGGAAAAGGTTAAATGAATAGTAATATATTAGTAACAGGTGCTGCAGGTTTTATTGGTGCAAATTTTGTTGAATATTTTGTAAAAGAACATCCAGAATATAATGTAATAATTTTGGATAAACTTACATATGCTGGTAATATGGACAATCTAAAAAAAGTAATGGATAAAATAACTTTTGTACAAGGGGATATTTGTGATTATCCTTTTGTAAAAGAGGTATTTAAAAAATATGATATTAATGGAGTAATTCATTTTGCTGCAGAATCTCATGTTGATAATAGTATAAAAAATCCATTTATTTTTACACAAACTAATGTAATAGGAACACATACTTTATTAGAAGTAGCAAAACAAACTTGGGGAGAAGGAAGTTTAAACAAATTTGTTCATATTTCTACTGACGAGGTATATGGAACATTAGGGGAAGAAGGATATTTTACAGAAGAAACACCAATTAAACCCAATAGCCCATATTCAGCTTCAAAAGCAAGTTCTGATTTAATAGCTAGAGCATATTTTGAAACATATAAAATGAATGTAAGTATTACTAATTGTTCTAACAATTATGGACCTTACCAACATAACGAAAAACTAATACCACATATGATAAAACTTGCTTTGGAAGGTAAGAAATTACCTGTATATGGTAATGGAAAAAATATTAGAGATTGGTTATATGTAGAAGACCATTGTGAAGCAATAGATTTAGTATATCATAAAGGAAGAGCTGGTGAAAGATACAATATTGGTGGACACAATGAAAAAAGAAATATTGAAATTGTTAAATTAATATTAAAGCATTTAGATATGTCTGAAGATATGATAGAATTTGTGGAAGATAGAAAAGGACATGATTATAGATATGCTATTGATCCAACAAAAATTAAAAATGAATTAGGTTGGTATCCAAAAACAAAATTTGAAGACGGAATTGTTAAAACAATAGATTGGTACTTAGAAAATAAAGATTGGCTAAAATAAAAATAGGTAAAAAAGAATAGGGGATAATTCAATGAATAATGACGAAGAATTAGATTTAATCCAAGCAATTAAAATATCTTGGAAGAGAAAAAATATTATATTTGGTATAATTATAGCAAGTTTACTTATAGGTATTATATATACATTTATTTTTAATAGACCAGAGTACAATTCAAATAGCAAAATATTAATAGATAAAGCTGATGCATCTATTACAGAGTTTGTAAAAAGTAATGATATTATAACAAGTGTAGCAAATAGTCTAAATCTAGAAAAAAGTTATATTAGTGATAATGCTACAGTTAGTTTTGATAAAAATACTAAGATATTAACAATTTCAGTATCTTCTACTAAAAATGAAGAAGCATATAATATTGTTAATAAATATCAAGAAATTTTGAAATCTGGATTAGAAAATGTTTATGATATAAAAGTATTTAATGTCATCGAACAAGCACAAATATCTGAACACGCATATAATGTTAATCATTTTAAAGATTTATTAATTTCTGTAGCAGTAGGATTTATAATAGCTGGAGTATATTGTATTTTTTTAGTTGTATTTTCAGAAAGTGATATTGGTAGAACTATTGATGAAAACAATCTAATTTTATTAGGAAAAATTTCAAAAGAAAATAAATCTAATAGCAAAGTAAAAGCATATATATCTAAAAATGAAAGAATAATAACACAGTTAAAGAGAATAATGACAAATATAGAGCTTAATAAAAGAATAAACAGACCAAAATCAATTTTAGTAACTAGTCCTAATTATAAAACTGGTACTACTTATGTAGTTTCAAATTTAGCTATGAGATATTCAAAATTAGGAAAAAATATTTTAATTATAGATTCTAATTTAAAAAGTGGTATAGAAAATAAAATATTTAATATTGAAAGTGAGAATGGAATATCTAACTTAATATCAGAAGCATCTATTTCATTAGAGCAAATTAATGGAATGATAAAACAATCACCAATTAGTAATATATATGTTCTTCCATGTGGAAGTGTTCATATTGATGAAGAATTATTAGTTTCAGAAAATATTTCTAAAATTCTTGAACTATTAAAAAATCAATTTGACATAATTATTATTGATGGAGAGCCTATATTAAAACAAATTACTTCTTTAGGATGGGCAAGTATTGTAGATGCAGTTGTACTTGTTGCAGATTATTCTAAAACAAAAGCTGAAGAAATTAGAAAGGCAAAAACAACAATTGAAAATCTAGATGGAAAAATTTCAGGTATAGTAATTAATAAGGTTGAGGATTAAGTATTTTATGGAAAAGACAAAAGTGCTAAAAAATAAACATGCAAAAAAAAGAAAAATAAGTAAATGGCTAAAAGTAGTATTAATACTACTTTTAGTAATAGTATTATTTGGGATTATTTTAGTAACAAAGTTTATAGGAGACAAGCTTGCAAGAATAAAATTTCAAGAATTAGATGAGAATAATTTAGAAATAAATGAAAATCTATATAGTGAACTAGAGGGAATTACTAAAAAAGAATATGATGAAGTAATTAATTTCGTTCTTTTAGGATCTGATTCTAAAGATATGAATGATACTTATTCTGGGAATAGTGATGCAATTATAATAGTTTCTATAAATCCTAAATTTAAAAGTATAAAATTAATAAGTATTCCACGTGATACAGCAGCATATATTGATGGAGTAGAAAATAGATATAAAATTAATTATGCATTTGCTTTAGGAAAAGAACAATTAGCTTTAAAAACTATTAATAAAACATTTGGGTTAAATTTAAGAGAATATGTAACAATAAATATTTCAGCAATGTATGATATTATAAATGAATTAGGTGGAGTAGAAGTAAATATAACTAAAGATGAAATGAGATGGATTAATGAATATGTTGATATGTTCTACGAATTTTCTGGAAAAGAAACTAAAAAAGTTACAAATTATGGAAAAGTCACATTAACAGGAGAACAAGCAGCAGCACATGTAAAAGAAAGAAAAGCAGGAGCATCAAGTGGAGAAACACATGGAGATTATGGTAGAACTGTTAGACAAAGGGAAGTTTTTATTTCAATGTTAAATAAAATTGCTAGTAAAGATATTGGTGAAATTTCAAGAATATTAGATATGATATTATCTGAAGTTACTACTAATTTAGATATAGCAAAATATACGGCAATGTTGCCAGAATTTATTGCTAATAAAGATGCTTATTTAAATAATATAACTTCAGTAATGCTACCATCATTAGATTATAGTAAAGAAATTCTTGAAAATGGTGCATATTTATATGTAACAGATTTGGAAAAAGCGAAAAAAGACTTTATAAAATATATGTATGAAATGTAAAAAAAGACAAACCATTATTTTTTATATCTCAGGGATTTTTTCTACTAGAAAAAAATAAACTTTTAGAGTAAGCTAAAATTAAATTTTAGCTTATTTTTGAATTTAAAATTTTTTCTTCTAAGATTTCAATACGTAATTCATGATTATCAAGCCTTTTGTTTATTATATCTAAAGATTCCTGCATTTTATCAAATTTTTCCATAAGAATAGAAACTTGTTCTAATAAAATTTGTATTTTTTCACCATGTTCTACTTCAATTCTAGTAACAATATTAGATAATGAGTTTAATTGGCTTTGTATATCATCAAATTTCTTATCAACAGCTTCAAATCTAGAATTCATGTCGTTTTGTAAAGCATTAAATCTTTGGTCAACGGCATCGAATTTCTTATCAACAGCTTCAAATCTAGAATTCATGTCGTTTTGTAAAGCATTAAATCTTTGGTCAACGGCATCGAACTTTTTGTCGATAGTATCAAATTTCTTGTCAATAGCATCAAATTTTTTATCAACAGCTTCAAACCTAGCATTCATTTCAATTCGTAAAGAATTTAAAGTTTCATTAGATTTGTTAATAGCTTCTAAAATTAACAATGTAGTTTGGTTATCCATATATTACCTCCTTTCTTAAAATTAATAGTTTGTCTATTTTTACATTAGTTAGTATAACATCAAAAATGAAAAAGTACAATATAAAAAAATAATTAATTAAATTTTTACTTAAAAATATTGCAAAGAATACATAAATTATATATAATATGAATAAATTTAATTTAGCTAATATTAACTAGAAAGGATAATACAAGATGAGAAAATATTTTGAAACAGATGGAATTAGAAGAATAGCAAATACAGAGCTTACACCAGAATTAGTATATAAAGTTGCAAAAGCAGGGGCATGTGTTTTTTCTAAACATTTAGACCATATGCCAACAATATTAATAGGAAGAGATACACGTATTTCTGGTACATTAATAGAAAGTGCATTAACAGCAGGATTTCTAAGTTATGGAGCAAATGTAAAACTTTTAGGGGTTATACCAACACCAGCGGTAGCCTATTTAACAAGAAAGTTAAATGCAGATGCAAGTGTCGTTATTTCTGCATCACACAATACATTTGAGTTTAATGGAGTAAAATACTTTAGTAACAAAGGAACAAAAATAGATGATTCTATTGAGGAAGAAATAGAACAAATTATGGATTCAGAGCAAATATCTGAATTAAATGCACCACATGATAAAATTGGTGTATCTGAAATAAGGCAAGATTTAATAGAGGAATATGTAAATTTCTTTATAGAAACATTTAAAAATGATTTAGATAAATGCGATAAAACCAAGTTTAGAGTTGGAATTGATACAGCAAATGGAGCAACATATAAAGTAGCAGAAGAAATATTTAAAAAATTAGGAATAAATTATAGTATTATAAATAATAAGCCAGATGGAATAAACATAAATAAAGAATGTGGCTCTACTCATTTAGAAAATTTAAAGCAATATGTAAAAGACAATAACTTGGATTTGGGAATTGCTTATGATGGTGATGGAGATAGATGTCTTTTAGTAGATGAAAATGGAAATGAAATTGATGGAGATAAACTACTTGCTATATTTTCTAAATATATGAAAGAAAATGGCACTCTAAATAAAAATACAATTGTTGCAACAGTAATGAGCAATATAGGATTAAATAAATATGCACAAGAAAATGGATTAGACTTAAAGCAAACTAAAGTAGGAGATAGATATGTTCTAGAAGAAATGAAAAAAAATGGATACAATTTAGGAGGAGAACAATCAGGACACATTATATTTTTAGATTATAATCCTACAGGAGATGGAATTTTAACATCTTTAATGATTATAAAAATTTTATTAGAAAAAAGTATTGCAGCTTCAGAACTTTGTGGTATAATAAACATATATCCACAAATACTAATTAATGCAAAAGTTTCTGCACAGAAAAAATACGATTATGATAAAGATGAAGAAATAAAAAATGAAATAGAAAAGCTAGAAAAAGAATTTGCAAATAATGGTAGGATTCTTATAAGACCTTCTGGAACAGAGCCTTTAGTAAGGGTTATGATAGAAGGTGAAAATAAAGAATATATAAAAACAAAAGCAAAAGAATTAGCTGAGCTAATTGAAAAAAAACTAAAGTAAAAGGGGGATAAATATGTTTTTAGTAAATATTTCAAATCCATGGGTGTTATTAATTTCATTATTTCTTACCATATGTCTTATATACATTGGAAAAGAAGCAAAAAATGCATATGTACCACTAGTATCATTAGTAGTATTTTTGATATTATTAGTAATGCATGGAATACAATTTTTAATATTGCCAGTACAATATGAAACAATGGGACCAATTCTTGTTAGATGCTTATTAGTAGATTTCATAATGATATTCTTAGCATATATGTCTTATCTATGGATTGATGACATAGAAGCAAAAGCAAAAAAGAAAAAAAGCATTGATAATAGCCTAGAATGGTTTTGGAAGAATGTGTAATATAAGCACAGATATAAAGCATTATAGGGGGCAGGCACATTTAGTCTGCTCTTTTGTTTCATTATAATGATAACCATATATTTTTGAAAGGAAAGATGTAAATGGATAAATTCTACATAACAACACCAATTTATTATCCTAGTGGAAAATTTCATATAGGAACAGCATATACTACTGTACTTGCTGATACTATAAAAAGATATAAAAAACTAAGAGGTTATGATACCTATTTACTTACTGGAACGGACGAGCATGGTCAAAAAATACAAACAATTGCTCAAAATAATGGGATAAATCCACAACAATACGTAGACCAAATGGCAGATTTAGCAAAAGAACTATGGGAAAAAATGGATATAAAATATGATGACTTCATAAGAACAACAGAAGAAAGACATACAAAAATAGTACAAGATATATTTGAAAAATTCATAAAAAAAGGTGATATATATAAAGGAACTTATGAAGGTATGTATTGTGTACCATGTGAGACATATTTTACAAAAACACAATTAATAGACGGAAAATGTCCAGACTGTGGAAGAGAAGTAAAACTAATGAAAGAAGAAGCATATTTCTTTAATATGAAAAAATATGCAGATAAATTAATGGAAGCATATGAAAATATAGACTTTATAACACCAGAATTTAGAAAAACAGAAATGATAAATAATTTTATAAAACCAGGACTAGAAGATTTATGTGTAAGTCGTACAAGCTTTGATTGGGGAATTCCAGTAAAATCAGATCCAAAGCATGTAGTATATGTATGGTTAGATGCTTTAACTAACTATTTAACAGCATTGGGATATATGTCAGAAGATGACACTTTATTTAAAAAATATTGGCCAGCAGATATACAAATTGTTGGTAAAGATATTGCTAGATTTCATTTAATATATTGGCCAATCTTCTTAATGGCATTAGATTTACCACTTCCTAAGAAAATATTAGTACATAATTGGATAATGATGAAAGATGGAAAAATGAGTAAATCTAAGGGAAATGTTGTATACCCAGAATTATTAATAAATCGTTATGGATTAGATGCTACAAGATATTTCTTGTTAAGAGAAATACCAGTTGTACAAGATGGTATTTTCTCACCAGAAGGATTTGTAGAAAGATTTAATTATGATTTATGTAATGACCTAGGAAACTTACTAAATAGAACAATTTCAATGGTTAATAAGTATTTTGATGGAATTGTACCAAGCTATAATGGACATAAAAATGATGTAGATGAAGAACTAGAAAATACAACCCAAAAACAACTAGAAAAAATAGAGGAACATATAGAAAAATTTGAATTTGCCAATGCTTTATCTGAAATATGGAATTTAATAGCAAGGACGAATAAATATATTGATGAAACAACACCATGGGTATTAGATAAAAATAGTGAAACAGAAAAATTACAAGCATGTATGTATCATTTAATAGAAAACTTAAGGAAAATAGGAATCGTATTACTTCCTTTTATGACACAAACAGCACAAAATTTACTAAAACAAATTGGAATACAAGAAGAACAACTTAAAACTTGGGAAAGTTTAAAAGGTTATAATAATATACCAACTAATACAAAGGTAATATCAAAAGGAGAGCCATTATTTATGCGCTTAAATGTGGAAGAAGAAGTAGCATACATAAAAGAAGGAATGAAACATTAGAAAAATAAAACAGATGAAAGAAGGAAAATATATGGGAAAATTATTTGTAATAGAGGGAACAGATGGTAGTGGTAAACAAACACAATTCAAAAAATTGCAAGAACGATTAAATGAAGAAAATATAAAATTTAGAATAGTTAGTTTTCCTAATTATGAAAGCCCATCCTCTACACTTGTAAAAATGTATTTATCAGGAGAATTTGGAGAAAATGCAAAAGATGTAAGCCCTTATATAGCTTCAACTTTTTATGCGGCAGACAGATATGCAACATTTAAAAAATATTATGAGCAATATTATAATGAAGGAGGAATTATATTAGCAGATAGATATACAACTGCTAATATGGTGCATCAAGCAGGAAAAATAAAAGATATAAATGAAAGAAAAAAATTTTTACAATGGTTGTGGGATTTTGAATTTAATTTATATGGTTTACCTGAGCCAACAAAAACAATTTTCTTAAATATGCCACCAGAATATGCAATGCATTTAATGGAAAATAGAAGGAACAAGTTTACACATCAAACTCAAAAAGACATACATGAAAGAGATAGAAGTCATATTATAGATAGCTATAATGCAGCATGTGAACTAGTAAAGGAATATGATTGGTATGAAGTTAAGTGTATAAAGGACAATAAAATAAGAAATATAGATGATATACATGAAGAAATATACAAAGAATTAGAAAAATATATAAAAGCATAAACAATACTAATTTCACTTTAAGAGGTAAAATAAATGAAGAACTATGGATTTTTTGGTGGTAGTTTTAATCCAGTAACAAAAGCACATGTAGAACTAGCAATAGAAATAGTAAAAAAGTTTAAATTAAATAAAGTCATTTTTGTTCCAGTAGGAGATAATTACCAAAAGAAGAATTTAATCAATGAAAAACATAGATATAATATGTTAAAAATTGCAACAAATAAATATCAAGAATTAGAAATCTCAGATATAGAATTAAATCAAAACAAAAATTTAACAACATTAGAAGCATTTCAAAAAATAGAAAAACATTATGAAAAAATAAACAAATATTATATTATTGGAGCAGATAATTTATATAAAATGGTAGCATCAGAGGATTTAGAAACATTAGCAAGCACATACACATATATTGTAATACAAAGAGGAGTGATTGATGCTAAAGAAATTATCAAATCGAATCCAATATTAAAAGAAAATGAAAAAAATTTTTATATAATGGAAAATATAAAGCATAATGATACAAGTTCTACACATGTTAGAAACAAAATAGAAAATGGTAATAAAGATATAGACCTAAATTTACAAAAAGAAGTATTAGCTTACATAGAAAAAAACAAGCTATATCAAAGGTAAAATAAGGACAATACAAAAATAATATATTCTTGTATTGTCTTATTTTAGCCTTGCAGGAAGTGGCATATTATGATAAAATATGAAAGAATATAAAGAAAAAGGTGGAAAAAACTTGGAAAATGAAATAGAAAAACAATATCAATATATGGAAAAAGTTAAACAAATACATAATGGAAAAACAAAAAAATATAATATTTATACAATGGGATGTCAACTAAATGAAAACGATTCTGAAAAAATATCTGGAATGCTTGAAAAAATGGGATATACCAAGACACAAGACTTAGCAAATGCAGATATTGTTATTTTTAATACCTGTTGTGTGAGAGAAAATGCAGAAGACAAATTATTTGGAAAAATAGGAGAAATGAAAAATGTAAAACAAAAAAATAATACAATTATAGCTATTGGCGGTTGTATGATGCAAGAGGAACATATTGTAAACAAACTAGATACAAGCTATCCTTATGTAGATATTATATTTGGAACACATACACTTCATAAATTACCTGAAAATATTTATCATATATTAAAACAAAGAGAAAAAATAGAAGATATTATGGATATTGAAGGTGAAGTATATGAAGGGTTACCAATAAAAAGGACAGATAATGTAAAAGCATCTGTCACCATAATGTATGGATGCAATAACTTTTGCAGCTATTGTATTGTACCATATGTAAGAGGAAGAGAAAGAAGTAGAAAACCAGTAGACATTTTAAATGAAGTAGAAAAGCTAGCAAAAGAAGGTTATAAAGAAATTACATTACTTGGACAAAATGTAAATTCATACAAAGGAGGAAATGGTTATACATTTTCAAATTTATTATATGATGTAAATAAAATAGAAGGAATAGAAAGAATACGTTTTATATCACCACATCCAAAAGATTTTACAGATGATGTAATAGAAGCAATTGCAAAATGTGATAAAATATGTAAAATTGTTCATTTGCCATTACAATCAGGCAGTAGTAATATATTAAAAGTAATGAACAGAAAATACACAAAAGAACAATATATATCACTTGCAAAAAAAATGCAAGAAAAAATACCCAATATCGTATTTTCTACAGATATAATTGTAGGATTTCCAGGAGAAACAGAAGAAGACTTTGAAGATACATTAGATGTTGTAAGAAAAATAAAATTTGAGCAAGTATATATGTTTATTTATTCAAGACGAGTGGGAACGCCAGCAGATAAAATGGAAAACCAAATACCAGATGAAATCAAGCATGAAAGATTTGATAGATTAAAAGAATTAGTAGAAAGTCAGATTAGAGAAAACAATGAAAAATATGTAGGAACAATGCAAAAAGTATTAGTAGAAGGGAAAAGCAAAAATAATCCTAACATGCTAACAGGAAGAACAGATACCAATAAAGTAGTAAATTTTGAGGGAAATGAAACTTTAATACATAACATAATAGAACTAAAAATAGTATCTGAGCATATGTGGTATTTAAAGGGCAAAATATTGTAATAAAAAATAGAATAAAAAGTATTGGAAAGGAAGTAAAAATATGGCAGAATTTTCTCCAATGATGCAACATTATTTAGAGACAAAAGAGCAATATAAAGATTGTATATTATTCTATCGTTTGGGTGATTTTTACGAAATGTTTTTTGATGATGCATTAACTGCATCAAGAGAACTAGAAATTACTTTAACTGGAAAGGATTGTGGACAAGAAGAACGTGCCCCTATGTGTGGAGTACCATTTCATGCAGCTGAAATGTATATAGCAAGACTAATTCGGAAAAGGGTATAAAGTAGCGATATGTGAACAATTAGAAGACCCAAAACAAGCAAAAGGAATAGTAAAAAGAGATGTTATAAGAGTAGTAACACCTGGTACAGTTATAGAATCTAATTTATTAGATGAAAAGAAAAACAATTATATAATGAGCATATTTAAAAAAGGAATATATTTTGGAGTTGCAGTATGTGATGTTTCAACAGGAGAATACTATGCTACACAAATTAATGAAAATAATAATTTTGAAAGATTATTAGATGAAATATCACGTTTTTCACCAGCAGAAATTATAGCAAATGATTTACTATATGCAAGTTCAGAAGAAATTGCTAAAATTAAAGAAAGATTTGGATTATATATTTCAAAAGCAAATGAAGAAGCATTTACAACAAATACAGAAAAGATTATAGAAAACTATGAAATTGTATCAGATAAAGGAATAAAAATACATACATTTGAAGACAAATTGTTTGCAGTAGCAGCAATTAATGGATTATTAGATTATTTAAATCAAACACAAAAAATAAAGTTAGAACATATTAATACAATTCAAATATATAATACAAATAAATATATGTCGTTAGATATAAACGCAAGACGTAACCTAGAAATAACAGAAAGAATGAGAGATAAATCTAAAAAAGGTACTTTGTTATGGGTATTAGATAAAACATCTACCTCTATGGGAGGAAGAATGCTTAGAAGATGGTTAAGTGACCCTTTAATAGATATATTTGAAATTAGAAATAGATTAGATGCAGTAGAAGAATTAAAAGATAATATTATGCTAAGAGGAGACATAGTTGAAACTCTTAAAAAAGTTTATGATATTGAAAGATTAATAGGAAAAATATCATATGGAAATGCAAATGCAAGAGATATGATTTCTCTTAAAAATTCAATAAAACAATTACCAGAAATAAAGGCTATTTTATCAAAAACAAATTCAGCTTTAATTCAAAAATTATATACACAATTAGATGAATTAAAAGATGTATATATGTTAATAGATAAAGCGATTATAGAAGAGCCACCAATATCAGTAAAAGAAGGTGGAATGATAAAAAAAGGATATAATGAAGAAGTAGATGAATTAAAATCTGCAACAACAGATGGAAAAAAATGGCTTATGGAACTAGAAGTTAAAGAAAAAGAACAAACAGGTATTAAGAATTTAAAAGTAGGCTTCAATAAAGTGTTTGGATACTTTATTGAAGTAACAAAATCTAATTTGTCACAAGTACCAGAAAGATTTATAAGAAAGCAAACTTTAACAAATGCAGAACGATATATTACAGAAGAATTAAAAAATTTAGAGGAGAAAATTTTAGGCTCACAAGAAAAGCTTATTAATTTAGAATATGAACTATTTTTAGAAATTCGATGTGAACTTGCAAAGCAAATTAAAAGAATCCAAAATGCAGCTAATATTATTTCTACACTAGATGTTTTAACATCATTTGCAACAGTAGCACAAGATTTAAATTATACAAAGCCAACAATGACAGAAGATGGCATTATTGATATACAAGGTGGAAGACATCCTGTTATTGAAAAAATGCTTCCAAGTGGGAGTTTTGTAGAAAATAATACATATTTAGATAAAGAAGCAGATAGATTATCTATCATAACAGGACCTAATATGGCAGGAAAATCTACTTATATGCGTCAAGTAGCATTAATTACTTTAATGGCACAAGTTGGAAGTTTTGTACCAGCAACAAAAGCCAATATTGGAATTGTAGATAAAATCTTCACAAGAGTAGGTGCATCAGATGACCTAAGTATGGGGCAAAGCACATTTATGGTAGAGATGATGGAAGTAGCTAACATATTAAAGGAAGCAACTAGTGATAGTTTAGTAATACTAGATGAAATAGGAAGAGGAACTTCTACTTATGACGGATTATCTATAGCTTGGGCTGTTGCAAGCTACATAGCAGATAAAGAAAAATGTGGAGCAAAAACTTTATTTGCAACCCATTATCATGAACTTACAGAACTTGAAAATCAAGTAGAAGGAGTAAAAAATTATTCCATAGCAGTAAAAGAAAAAGGAGAAGATATAATTTTCCTTAGAAAAATTGTAAAAGGTGGAACAGATGAAAGCTATGGAATTCATGTTGCAAAACTAGCAGGTGTTCCAGCACCAGTAGTAAAAAAAGCAAATGAAATTTTAAAAAGTTTGGAAAGAAAAAGTGCATTATCTAAAACAACTGAAAAAGAAAATAAAAAACAACCAGCAGGGCAGCTAGACATGTATAATTATAAACTTGCAGAGCTTGCACATGAAATCGATAAAATTAATTTAAATGAACTAACTCCAATTGAAGCATTAAATACATTGGTTAAATTAAAAGAAAGTGTATCATAAAAAATAACACACTAGAAATATCTAATTTTCTAGTGTGTTATTTTTTATAGTTATACATCTTTTAAATAGTTTAAAACATTGTTTGTATATATTTTATAACAACAAGATAACAATACAGATTTTAATAAATATTTATTATCATTATTTCCAGAATCAAGATCAATAAAATCCTCCCTATTAATAGTACAATTTAGTGCTTTTTTAAATTGTCTACAAAACTGATTATATGCAAAAGCAATATCAGAGCCTTCTAGAGCAACTGTAATTAAATTTTTAATATCATTCATACTATAAACTTGTTTTAAGACACAAATAACAAATAATTTAGCTAATTGCACTTTTCCGTATTTTTTCTTAATAGGAGCATCTATCAAATTATTTTTTACATAATTATTAATCATAGTTTTAGATAAAACTAAATTATTATCCTTATGATTATCTGAATTAAAAAATATATAAGGAGAAAGGACAGTGTTAACAAAAGTAACAACCTGGTCTAAATACAAGTCAATATTAGGTAATTCATTCCAAGTAGGAATATGCAAATTTTCTAAAGAATTTTTTTCATTTGAATTCATCAATTTATTCATATTCATCACTTCCTAATTAATAGTAACATTTTTAGAATATATAGTCAAATACATTGACAAAGTATATTAAAAATGATAATCTAGTCTGGTAAACCAGATAAAGGAGATAGGTGGATAGGTATGGAAAAAAATAAAACTAGAAATGTACCAGATTTTAAAAATGTGAAGGATATTTTATATAACTCTGTTAAGTTATATCCAAATCATGTTGCATTTACTACAAAATTAGGAAAAGATAAGTATGTAAATCATACATATTTGAATTTATTAGAAGATATCAATGCATTTGGAACAGCATTATATAATTTAGGACTACAAGGAAAAAGAATAGCTGTAATAGGTGCAAATAGTTATAAGTGGGCTGTTAGTCACTTAACAAATTTATTAGGAGGAATGGTATCTGTTCCACTAGATAAAGGTTTACAGTTAAATGAATTGGAAGAATCATTAATAAGAAGTGAAGTAGAAGCAATTGTGTTTGGTGCTAAATTGAAAGAAAGCATAATTCAAATACAACAAGCAGGAAAAACAAAAATAAAGCATTTTATTTGTATGGAAAAAACAGATGGATTTGAGAATTTAGAAGACATGATTATAAAAGGAAAAGAAATAATAACTGATGGAAATACACAATATTTAGATTATGAAGTAAATTCTTATGATATGAGTATATTATTATTTACATCTGGAACAACTTCAAAATCTAAAGCTGTTATGTTAAGCCAAAATGGAATAGCAGTAAATGTTCATGATATGCTAATGGTAGAAACATTTTATGATAATGATGTGAATATTGCATTTTTACCATATCATCACATATTCGGATCAACAGCAATGGTTGTAATGCTTGCAGCAGGAGTAAAAACAGTATTCCCAGATGGATTAAAATATATAAAACAAAATTTAAAAGAGTATCAGGTTTCTGTATTTGTTGGAGTTCCATTATTAATAGATAAAATGTATTCAAACGTACAAAAAGAAATAAAAAATCAAGGAAAAGAAAAACTAATAAAATATGCTATAAAAGTATCTAATTTCTTATTAAAACTACATATTGATATAAGAAGAAAATTATTTAAGCAAGTAATAGATGGACTTGGAGGAAAGATGAGATTTGTTATATCAGGAGGAGCACCACTTGATAAAAAAGTAGCAGTAGGATTTAATGAATTAGGGATTCGATTAGTGCAAGGATATGGATTAACAGAAACATCACCAGTTATAGCAGCGGAAAATGATTATTTTGTAAAATCTGGCTCTATTGGAAAACCACTAGAACATGTACAAGTAGAAATTGTGGATAAAGATGAACATGGAATAGGAGAATTACGAGTAAAAGGTCCTAATGTTATGCTTGGATATTATAAAAATGAAGAACAAACAAAAGAAGTATTAAAAGATGGATGGTTTTATACAGGAGATTTAGGTTACTTTGATAAAGATGGCTATTTATATATAACAGGAAGAAGAAAAGACATGATTGTATTAAAAAATGGAAAAAAAGTTTTTCCTGATGAGTTAGAAACCTTAGTAAATAGATTAGAAGAAATAGAAGAAAGTTTTGTGTATGGTATGCCAAACAAAGAAGATAAAAATGATGTAAAGGTTTCTGTAAAAGTAGTATATAATGAAGATGAAGTAAAAGAAAAATATGGAGATATTAGTGAAGACGAACTATATAAAATCATATGGATGAAAATTAAAGAAATTAATAAAACATTACCACAATATAAATATATGAAAAATATGATTTTAACAAGTGAGCCATTGGTAAAAACAAATACACAAAAGGTAAAAAGAAATGAAGAATTAAAAAAAGTATTAGCAAATGAAAAATAGAGACTAAGAATAAATATATTGAAAATTTAAATATATTATGGTAATATATAGATTGACACTAGTAAACCATATTTAAGGAGCCAAATGGCAAGGAGGAAAAATGAAAGTAGACATTCTAGCAGGCATTGTTATAGTTGGAGTATCAATAGTAGCAGCAGCGATAGCATTTAATGGAGAAACGGAATTAGCTTTCGTGCTTGAACTTATAATGATGATATATATTATGTATATTATTTGCAACAGAGAAAGCTAGAGAATGTTTAGAAAAAATCCTCTAAAACAGGTAAAAAGGTCGCAAATTGCGACCTTTTTACCTGTTTTAGAATTAAGTATTGCAATTACTAAAATAAAAGGTATAAAATATATAATGAAAATAAATAGATAATATATTTATAAACTTTTATTTAAGGAAAGTTTAAGGTATTTATAGTAACATTATCATATGAAATTTTTGAAAAGAGGAATGAAATATGAAACTTCTAATTATAGAAGATGATAAAATTTTATCTGACACAATTAAACAATGTGTTAAAACTAGCTATGAGGTAGAGCAAGCTTTTGATGGAGAAGAAGGGGTATTGTTTGCACAACAGGATATATATGATGTTATTATATTAGATTTAATGATACCAATTATAAATGGATATGATGTACTTTTAAAACTTAGAAAAGAAAAGATATATACGCCAGTTTTAATATTAACAGCTAAGGGAGAGTTAAATGATAAGTTGAAAGGGTTTAAAGAAGGAGCAGATGATTATTTAGTAAAACCGTTTGAAAAAGAGGAATTACTGGCTAGATTAAATGCATTAATAAGAAGAAATAACAGAGAATACTATAAAGATGAAATTAAATTTAAGGATTTATCTTTAAATTTAAAAAGAAGGACAGCTTTTATAAAAGGAGAAGAAGTAAACTTACAAGGAAAACAATTTGATATGCTAGAATACCTAATAAATTATAAAAACACGATTATTACAAAGGAGAAAATATTTGATAAAATATGGGGATTTAATAGTGAGACAACAGCAAATGTTGTAGAAGTGTATGCAAGTGGGATTAGAAAAGAACTAAAAAGATTTGGATATGATAAGTATTTTAAGACAATTCGTGGAGTGGGATATATTTTACAAGAATAATGGGGAAGGAAAATAGAATTAAATGAATGAACAAAAAATTATAGCAAAACAATTAATAAAAAATATGCTACTAAATTTGATTGCATTTACAATAATATTTTCAATTTTTGGGCTTATTGTTTATAGTCAAGTAGCAACATCAATATATAAATCAGCAGATGAAGAACTTTTAAATAATAGGAATCGATATGGAATTATAAAAAAATTAGATGACAAGCCAGACTTGTTTCAAGAAAATAGAATAAATAGACAGGAGAAAATAGAGGTAAATCCTAGGCTGATATACATTATTAGAGATGAGAATGGGCTTATAAAAAGTGATGAAAATCCACAAATTGAATATTTCCAAGATATACTATCAAGTGTGAAATTTGATATAAATGATTTAGATAGAATTTATGAAGTACAGCTAGAGAATTATAAATATAGAGGTATAAATTATAAACTAAATCAAGATGGGGAGACTACATATATACAAGTATTAATTAATGTTGATGCAGAGGAAGATATATTACATAACTTTTCTAAAACATTAGTAATATCTATTGCTGTCATTATTTTATTATCTATCATTGCTAGTTATATATTGTCAAAACGTAGTTTAAAACCTATTATGGATGCTTGGAAAAAACAAACAGAGTTTGTTCAAAATGCATCTCATGAATTACGAACACCGCTTACCATTATTCAAGCAAAACAAGAATTATTATTGGAAGCACCAAATAGTAAAATTATTGATAAAGCAGAAGAAATAACAATTTCCTTAAATGAAACAAGGAGATTATCTAAATTAGTAAAAGATTTAATGGTGCTTGCAAGAAGTGATGCAAATGAGGATATATTGCATAAAGAGAATATGTATCTTGATAATGAGGTTAAAAAAATAGTAGCACCTTATATAGATTTAGCAAAAATGCAGAACAAAAAGGTTAAATTAAATTTGAATTATAAAAAAGAAATAAAATTGGATAAAGATAAGATATCTCAATTATTTATTATAATTTTGGATAATAGTATAAAATATACAGAAGAAGATGATGAAATTGAAATTCGTACTTATGAAAAAGATAATAAGTGCCATATAGATATTATAGATACAGGTATTGGTATTAGTGATGAAACAATTACACATATGTTTGATAGATTTTATAGGGAAGATAAAGCACGCCTAAGACAAACAGGCGGAAGCGGATTAGGATTGTGTATAGCAAGAACTATAGTAGAGGCACATGGTGGGAATATTAAAGCAGGACATAATGAGAAAAAAGGTACGATTATAAGTATTGTATTACCTAAATAAAAAAAGTATATATATTTTTGGTATCCTTAAGGTTTTTTTAAGGATACTTTTTTATTATATACCTAAATTAAAAATATAGGAGGAATGTTAATGAAAGACAAAATTTTAATGTTGGTAATAGGACTATTATTAGGAGCAATTATAACAGCAGGTTGCTTTATGCTATTTGGAAGAGAAAAAGAGCCAAATATGCAAAGAGATGGGGAATTCAGGCGGAGGTAAAATGAGTAATATGATACCACCTGATATGCCTCAAAGTTCAGAAAACAATAATGCAATATAAAAAGCAAAAAATAGATTAAATAAAGAAAGGAATCATTATGAAAAAGAAAAATAATTTAATTTGGATAATTATAATTTTAATACTATTATTAATTGGAATAATGTTTGTGTATTTTAATCAAAATGCAGAAGCTACTAATGCAGAAAGTGAAACAACGACAAGTGTAAAAGAGGTAACAGTAGGTACACAAACTATAACAAAAACATTAACGAGTTCAGGGGAAATAGCAAGTAATGTAACAGAAGAATTAAGTTTGAATACTTATCGCTATTTTAGTGAAATTTACGTTAGTGAAAATGACTTCGTGCAAGAAGGAGATAACATATTAAAGTATACAAATGGGAAATATTTAACAGCACCATATGATTTGGTAGTTACAAATATTTCCGTTCCAGATGAGGGTGAAAAATGCACATCAGCACATAGCATTACAGTACAAAGTACAGAGGAATTAACTTTATCTATTAATATTGATGAAACAGAAATTTCAAGTTTAGCTGTTGGTCAAGAAGTTGAAATTGTTGCTAATGCTTTTGAGGATAAGGCATATAATGGAACAATAACTAAAATTAATCAGGTAGGCACATATGCTTCTAATGGCTCAACTTTTCAAGGAACAGTCGTATTTGAGAATGATGGTGATTTAAAAATAGGAATGTCTGCATCTTGTACTATAACTTTGGAAAAGGCTGAAAATGTAGTTGCAGTACCTATTGAAGCTGTTCAAACACAAGGTAATACAAAATATGTTATAGTGAAGAGTGAAGATGGAAGTACAACAAATGTTACAATAGAAACTGGACTTTCAAATGATGCTTATGTGGAAGTAAAAAATGGATTAGAAGGTGGAGAGACAATTCAAATGATAGAAGAGACAACTTCAAAATCTAGTAGTGGAATACAAGGCGGAAGAAATCAAGGAGAAATGATGGATAAATTTCAAAATGGAGGAGATTTCCAAATGCCAAGTATGCCTACACAATCAGGAATGCAGGGAGGAAATAGAGAATAAAGGAGAGATTACATGATAAATTTAACAAATATTAGTAAAACTTATGTGATGGGCGGAGAAGAAATTCATGCAATAGATAATATCAGCCTACACGTAAAAAAAGGAGAATTTTTATCAATTGTTGGTCCATCTGGCTCACGGAAAGTCTAGTCTTATGAATGTACTTGGGCTTCTAGATGTTCCAGATACAGGAGAATATGTGTTAAATGGAAAGGACATAGGAAATCTTTCAGATAGTAAGTTAGCAATTATTAGGAATGAAACAATAGGTTTTATATTTCAAAGTTTTAATTTATTGCCTAGATTGACTGCTTTAGAAAATGTGCAAGTACCGCTTATGTATAATGGAAAATCTGGAAAAGAGTCTAAGAAATTAGCATATGAATATTTAGAAAAAGTTGGTTTAAAAGGAAGAGAAAAACATTTACCTTCACAATTGTCTGGAGGGCAGCAACAAAGGGTTGCTATTGCAAGAGCTTTAGTTTGTAATCCAGAAATTATTTTAGCAGATGAGCCAACAGGAGCTTTAGATTCCAAAACAGGAATGGAAATTATGGAAATGCTAAAGGAATTAAACAATAATGGACAGACGATAATTTTGATTACACATGATTTAAATATAGCTCGTCAAGCTAAAAGGTGTGTAAGGATTTCGGATGGAAGATTATATGATGAATAATAATGACAAGAAAGGATAGAAAATGAAAATAGTTCAGATTATAAAAGTAGCTATTAAGAATATAGTAAGTAATAAGTTAAGATCCATATTAACAATGCTAGGATTAATGATAGGAATTGCTTCTGTAATTGTTTTAGTAGGTATTGGTAAAGGCTCTAGTTCATCTGTAAAAAATCAAGTGCAATCTTTGGGAACAGATATACTAACAGCCAGTATAACTACTTCAGATTATTCTTTAGCTTATGAGGACATGGATGAAATTTTAAATTTGGAAAATATAGAGAAGGTTGCACCATATAAAAATATAAGTGCAACAGTTAGCAGAGGAACAACTACTTCTAGTAAAGCATCTATAATAGCTACGAATGATAGTTATTTAGGAATAACTAATGTAAGCCTTAGTCAAGGTAGAAGTATATCTATTATAGATATTGAAAATAAAAGTAAAGTGTGTATATTAGGAAGTGACATTGCACAAGATTTATTTAGTTTGGCGAATCCAATAGGAGAAACGATTAAACTAAATGGAGATAACTATGTAGTAATAGGAGTTTTAGAAGAACAAGGAACATCAATGGGTACAAATTCAGATAGTAGCATTTTAATACCGATTACGTCAGCTAAACATTTGGGCGAAGACACGAGTATTACTAGTTTTTATGTAAAAGTTTCTGATGAAGATAGAATTGATATGACTGAAAGAATAATAGAAAATTATTTAAGAAGTACATTACAAGTATCTAGCGATTATTTTACAGTTTCTTCACAAGATTCAATGTTAGATGCAATGGAATCCATAGATGATACATTATCACTTTTGTTAGGTGGAATTGCAAGTATTTCACTTATAGTTGGAGGAATAGGAATTATGAATGTAATGCTTGTTTCTGTAACAGAAAGGACAAAAGAAATAGGAATTAGAAAATCTTTAGGAGCAAAAAGGATTAATATATTAGTACAATTTTTAGTGGAAGCTTTAGTTCTTAGTCTATTAGGAGGAATATTAGGGATTGCAATAGGAATATTAATAGGAAATGGACTAGAAAATTTTGGGTATACGTTCGAAAACTCTAATATTGTTATACTAATTTCGTTTGCTTCAAGTGCGATGATAGGATTGATTTTTGGAATATTTCCTGCATACAGAGCTGCAAAATTGAATCCAATTGATGCATTAAGACAAGAATAGGAGAAAAATAGAAAAAGGAATATTGAGAGATTTCTTGAAAAGTTTTGTTTTTAACTAACGGAAGAAGAAGTAGAAAACTTGAGGTCACAATTTGTGACCTCAAACTATCAAGATGATAATAAAAAACAAGTAACTAGAAAGTATTTACAGAAAGAACAAGGAATAGCAAATTGTTAATTTATTTTAGAAAGTCGATTGGCAATAAGGAGGAAAAGGATAGAAAACTTTATACCGTTAATATAAGAGGTATAATGATTGAAAAAAATACTTGACAATAACGAACAAATGTTTTAAAATGTATAATACAATAATATCATATAGAAGATAATAAGTGGATAAGGAAAAATAAATAATAGACTATATAAATATGTATGATATTATGAGTAATATAGTAGGGAAAATGATAAAAGTATGGAAAAAGAAAATAATAATATCATAATAGCGAACAGAGAAATTAATGCAGAAGAATATAAGGCCGAGGATATAAAAAATTTAATTTATACAATTCGTGGAAAACAAGTGATGTTAGATAGTGATGTAGCAATGTTGTATCATTATGAAACAAAATATATAAACCTTGCTGTAAGAAGAAATAAAGAAAGATTTCCAGAAAGTTTTTGCTTTAAACTAACAAGGGAAGAATTTGATAATTTAAGGTTGCAAATTGCAACCTTAAATTATCAAGGTGAAAATAAAAAACAAGTGACTAGAAAGTATTTGCCATATGTATTTACAGAACAGGGAATAGCGATGCTTTCAGGAATTTTGAAAAATGAAATTGCAATTCAAGTAAGTATAAATATAATGGATGCTTTTGTAGAAATGCGAAAGTTTATAGCAACAAATGGACAAGTATTTGAAAGGTTAACAAATGTAGAATATAAGTTGCTTGAACATAATAATATATTAACAGAACATGAAGAAAAATTTGAGAAAGTTTTTGACGAATTGCAAAGAAAGCAAAATGAAGAATTTAAACAAAAAATATTTTTCGACGGACAAATATATGATGCATATAGCTTAATTATAGATATTATAAAAAAGGCAAAACAAAAAATTTTAATCATAGATAACTACATAGATGATAGCATTTTGAAAATGTTGTCAAAGAAAAATAAAAATGTAGAAGTTATTATATTAACATCACAAAAAAGTAACTTAAGTAAATTAGATATAAATAAATTTAATAAACAATATCCAATATTAAAAGTAGCTACAACAAATAAATATCATGATAGATTTATTGTAATTGATAATAAAGAACTTTATCATTGTGGAGCATCTTTAAAGGATTTAGGAAAGAAATGTTTTGCGATTTCAAAGATAAAGGATGATGAATATATAGAAAAAATAAGGAATTATAGTTGAAAACTCTTGAAACTTAAGTTACTATATAACTACAATACCGTTATAAATAAAAGTAGTTAAATATATTAAAATAATCTAAAGAACTAGGTTGATAGTTATCAAGGAGAAATAAAGATGATAGAAAAAATAAAAAAAATAATTAATGAATTTAATGGGGATATATCTGTTTATGCAAATGATTGTAAAGGAACAATTATAAATTTTAACGAAAATGAAATTGTTGAAACGGCAAGTTGTATAAAATTATTTATATTAATTGAATACTACACTCAAATTTTAGAAGGCAATAAATCAAGAAATGATATTTTAACTTATGAATATGATAAACATTATATGAAAAATGGAAGTGGCATTATTCAATATTTGGATAAATTAGAACTTAGTTCTAAAAATATGGCAATACTTATGATTATTGATAGTGATAATATAGCTACAAACATTATGATAGAATATCTTGGTATAAACAATATTAATAATACAATAAAATCATTAGGATTTAATCATACAAAACTTCTCTATCCAAAAATAGATTTTACACTTTATAAGGAAATTGGAAAAACAACGGCAAAGGAATATGGAGAACTTTACCTAAAATTATTAAATAAAAAAATACTATCTCCAGAAATATGTGATGAAATAATAAATATTTTAAAGAATCAACTTCATGCTGATTTATTAATAAGAAAAATAGATTTAAAAGACTTAAGTGAAATCGGAGAAGAAAAAGCAAATATTAAGTATATTGCCTCAAAAAGTGGAGGATTAGGAGATAAAAGTATGGAAATAGTCAACTGTCGTAATGATGGAGGGATTATTGCAACTAAATATGGTTATTATGTAATAAGTATATTTATCAATCACTTTAATGATTATTATTGGAACAGAGATAATGAAGCCTTTCTTAGTGGAGGAGAAATTCATTCTATTATATATAATAATTTCATAAACAATAAGGGAAAATTTATCATAGAAAAGAATACAAACAACTAGAGGTCACAAATTGTGACCTCTAGTTTCGAAAAAGAAGAATTTAATAAAAAAATAATACATGCATTGAACTATACATAAAAACGTGATATAATCCATATGAAATTTTGTATAAAGTTGCAAAGTTAGTATTTTAATTGCAACAAAAAATCTAATAATATTTTTTGAAAGGAGAAAAAAATGAAAATGCAGAGTAGAGTGAGGTTAGGAGACTATATTCAGGCAGGATATCCGGCTATTGTTTTAAACACTTCTGAAGAAACCCGGGCTTTAGAAGAATGTTATAGAATAGCAAAAAGCTTAACAATGCAGTTTTATGTGTGGTCTGAAACCATGGGGATTGTCAAATATGAAACTGATAAAACCAATGGAGAAATTAAACAGAAAACTGAAAAAGAAGGTATAGCCCCTGATGAAGATGCATTAAAAGAAGGCTTAACTTATGGTAGCGATACAGTATATTGTATGTTGGATTTCCATCCATACATTAAGGCTCCAACTGCATGGAGAACAGCAAAAGATGTTTTTGCAAAAGCAAAAGCCGAGGGAATAATTTACATTTTTATAAGTTGTAAATTCGATGTTCCAGCAGAATTGGAACATGAGGTGATAGTGACAAGTTTAGATTTACCTCAAAAAGATGAATTGCAAGAAATTGTAGCACAATTTTGTAAAATGTATAAAATTAAGGTCCCAGAAAATCTTGAGGAGGTTTTAGATGCAGCCTTGGGGCTTACAATGGCAGAAGCTGAGAATGCATATGCAACTTCGCTATCAAAAACAGAAGGATTTGATATAGACATTATAAATAATGTTAAAAGACAAATTATTTGTAAAGATGGTTTATTGGAGTATATGCAACCAAAGGAAACAATTGAAACCATAGGCGGAATGAAAAAATTTACAGAGTATGCGAAGCATCGGCTTTCTGCATATTCAGAAGAAGCAAGAGCCTATGGGTTGCCTTATCCGAAGGGAGTACTACTTGTAGGAATTCCTGGATGTGGAAAAAGTTTAGCTGCTAAAGCACTCTCAAACATGTGGAAAAAACCTTTGCTGAAGCTGGATTTAGGGAAATTGTTTGGCTCTTTAGTAGGTGATACAGAGGCTAATACAAGAAAGGCCTTAAAGATAGCAGAAGCAATGGCACCGGCTATTTTATGGATTGACGAAATAGAAAAAGGACTCTCAGGAGTTGGAAGTAGTGGAAAGACAGACTCCGGCGTTACTTCTAGAATGTTTGGAACTATTCTTACATGGCTCCAAGAGAAAGAAACACCAGTGTATGTAATAGCTACTGCTAACAATATTTCTTCATTACCACCAGAATTTTTGCGAAAAGGTAGATTTGATGAAATCTTTTTTGTGGACTTACCAACTGAAGAAGAAAGAGAAGAAATTTTTAAAATTCAGTTAAAAAAATATGGAAGGAACAGTGAAGATTTTGACATTACAGAATTGGCGAATATATCTGGAGGATATGCCGGAGCAGAAATTGAAGAATCTATAGTTTCTGCAATGTTTAATGCCTGGAATGACGGAAAAAGACAAGTTACGACAGACGACATAAAAACGGTGATGCTTGAGGAAATCCAGCCGATGTCTAAAGGAATTATGAGTGGAACTGTTCAAGCATTAAGAGAGTGGAGTGCTAATCATGGAATTAGAAATGCTTCTTCTATTCAAAAAGTAGAGAAAGAGGGAGTGTCAAAAACTACTTCGAGAAAAGGAAGAACAGTAAGATTTAACAAATCTGGGAAAGCAGAGAATGTGGATAAGACAGATAAGGAGGAATCATAATGAGTCATTTTTCAACAGTAAAAACTGAAATAACAGATTTGGAAGCTTTGGAAAAAGCAGTTTCTGCCATGGGACTGAGACTGGAAGCCAATACGGGTTGCAGGTATTATTATGGAACTGAATTTAGGGAACACGTTATAATGCTTCCTGGACGGTATGATGTAGCTGTGGAATCTAAAGGCAATGGTACCTATGATTTAAGTGCCGATTTTTATGAAGGTCATGTTGAAAAATTCATTGGACCTGAAGGTGAAATACTTTTAAGACAGTATACCATTGAAAAACTGAAAATCGAAGCAGAAAAACATGGTTATAAAGTCTATGATAAAGGAAACGGAACTTTAAAAATTATAGATCCAAAAACGACTGGGAAAGCTGAGGTTACATGTTTACCTGGTGGAAAATTCGAAATAAAAACCTCAGGTTTCAAAGGCAAATCATGCATGAAGTTTGAAGCAATCGAAAAAGCTTTAGGACGTATTGACAGCACAAAGAAAACTGCAGAATATTATAATGATGATACAGCTAAAGCACATCTTACAGAATGGAGTTAAGTATGGTAAAAATAGCTATCATTATGTGTAATGATATGCATATGGATTTAGAACGGTCCAATATCTTACTAAATTACATCGTACAAAATGGTAATTATGAAATTGTCTGTGACGATTATACAATTGCAGATATAGTTATCATTCAAACTTGTGCTTTTGGAAATGGTAAAAGATATAGTATGCAAATCATTGCTGATGTAAGAGTAAATGCGAATCCAAATGCCAAAATTATTGTAACGGGGTGTTTATTATCTATTAATCAAGAGGAATTAAAAGCGATTCCTGGGATAGAAGTAAAAAGCTTTGAAGAACTTATTCATATGTTTAAAAAAGCAGATATACATTTATATAAGGAAATTGTTCCTCAAAATAAGGTAATTATCTCAGAAGGATGTTTAAAAAAATGTTCTTACTGTGTGTATCCGTTAATTGTTGGTAAATATATTAGTAAACCAATGGAAGATATTTTGTCAGAAGTTGCAAGATTATATGAAACTGAAACAAATATCTATTTAACGGGAGCACAAGAAACATCAGATTATGGCAGGGATTTATATGGTAAACCAGTTTTTGCGAAGTTGCTACAAAAGGTTTGTACACAATTTCCGAATTGTAACTACATCATTGGTTGGTTTCATCCGGCAGGGTTAACAGAAGAAATGATTTCAGTGATAGCACAAAATAAAAATGTTATAGAAATCATGCTTCATATCCAACACGTGGATGAAACAATTCTTAAAAATATGAATCGGCCTACAATGAAATTTACAGATGAAAGGATTCAGAAATTAAGAAAATTACGGCCAGATTTAGCTATTTCAACTGAAGTGATAGTTGGGTTTCCTGGTGAAACCCAACTGGAATTTCAAAAATTAGTGAACTACTTAAATAAAGGGTATTTCACTGATATAGGAGTAGCAAGTTATGAACAGGTTTTGGGTACGGATGCTTCTGTGATGGAAAATCAAATTCCAGAAGGAATAAAAAAGGAAAGATTAAAATTTATCCAGACGAAATTTAAAGCTTGCATTTATCCAGGCAATAAAGATAATTTTACTATGTCAATTATTGAGGAATATATGAAAGCATATGAGTTATTTTGTCATCTGCCTAAGTATATTTTGAATAACAGACAAAAATATAATTGTATTGCTGGGGTAGACACAAAAGCTAAAACAGAAGAGTGGGAAGAAATTTTGAAAGAAATTCTTGAAGAAATTATAGATTCCAGAAGCGATTTTGATTTTCAGAAAAGAAAAAAATATGTGACTGAAAAATATACAATAGAGGCTAGAATGCTATTTTATATTATGATTGAAAGAGGGAATTTTAAAGAAGGAATAAAGCAAAGAGCAAAAAAATTATTATTAGATAACCAAGATTAAATTTATGAAAGGAGTAGTATGAAAATTCAGAGTATGATTCGGGTTAAAAGAGAACTTTAAATAAAGTGCTCTAAAATAACTCGAAGAAACTAGCATTTCTAATGTTGTTTCGGAAAGGAAAAATGTATGAAAATTCAGCGTGTTATCCGGTTTAAAAAAATTCAAGATACAGAGGATGTTAAAGCTGATCTCAAAAAAGGAAGTGCAAATACCAGTCCTAGTGATTTAGAAGAATATACACAACCAGAAAATGATATATCTGATGAAGAACTTCAGTCTCAAGGAGTCAAAGAATCAGGTCCAAGTGCTTTCAACCAGTTAAAAAGAGCTATGGAAATGGTTTTGTCTGGCAGACATTCTAACAACATGATTGGTGTTTTTGGGATAAATGCAGACACTGTGATTGAAGAAATGGAGAAAGATTCGATTTGTTATAATATCAATATTTTAGGTAAGATAGAACCATCACCTACAGACGATATTTATAATCATATTGCAGCAATATTACTGGACTATCTTGGGGAAGAAACAAGAGGAAGGCGTGACCTAGACTTTGAAACAAAAGAGGTATATTCTATAATTGAAAGCATTTATGATCTCTCCTATGATTATGATTTTGCTATACCATTAGAGGCTTTGCATAGAAATGCAATGAGAGCAAAAAGGGATAATTATATTTTAACTGCTATCAATCGAATTAATAGAATAGCTAATTATTCCTCTTTTTCAAGAGATAGGGAGAATAAATTTCTTTTAATTGTAGAATTACGAAAAGCAGATTATAAAACCTTTAGTATGCTTTCAAAACTACAATCTTCAGAGTTAATTATTATTGTATATTCTCTATTTGAATTGGAATATGTGGTAGATAGTGAAACAATGAGAAAAATGGGAGGCAAATATAACATCATAGGAAAGTTTTTTCCAGTAGGTAACTATATTGTAGCGAACGAAATAAGATAGGAGGAATTCACTATGATGTTCATTAATCTTGATGAGCATAAGATCTATGAAAAGGATGAAAGTATATTTAGATCCTGTTCTGTAGAAGTTATTATAAATCGTATGTTCGAAGAATATTTGCGTCAATTCTATCAAGAACATGCTATATATTCTCAAGTGAAGGAACTATGGAAGCAGGTATCAGTTAACATTCCTGAGGCAACAGTATTCATTGTAAAAGATGGAAGACAGTATTATTTAACTAAGGATTTGCATTTTGAAACTGTACCAAAGGAGACTTTTGAAATTAGTAATACTGCACATATTGTTTTGGCAGAATGTTTTGAAACATGTTATTCTGAATTCAAAAAAATAATTGGAGACTATAAAAAATGGAAACATGAAAAAATTACTTTATTAATTATAGGAGTAAGGGACAGGTTTTGGAAGCAAGAAATGGAGGATTTTTTAGATGAGGAACAGGCAAGGTTTAAGGAAATTTTAAAAATTTCTTTGAAACAGAGGATGATTGATGACATAACTCCAAAAATTATGTCACTATATAGAAGTGTAAATTTGGAGAATGAAACAATTATGCTTATTCAGAAATTTAAGGGAGACAGTAGAGAAATCCATAGTGTTTCCAGCAAATTAATGGTTGAAAAAGTTTCTTATCTTCATGTGGGAAGGCAATTGGAAGAAATTATTAGCAGATATGTGCCAGTAGACACCGATTTTCTGGTAAATAGACTGTACAATCATATTATGATGCCAAAAAAAGATATAAAGCCATACATCAGAATAAAAACGGTGAATGAAAATGGTGTAAATGCTATATTATTCACGCCAGATGGGCAAATTCCCGTAGTTTCCAATTGGCAGTTTACAAAGATTTATTTATTTACGTTAATTAAACATAACACAGAGAGATACCCCAATTCTCCTTATATAATAAATGGAGATACTATTAGTATCCGTCCGATTTCTCCTGAAGAAGGATTGTGCGAGATGAGAAAATTAAATGAAACTATGTTTCAGGATATGACTTGTTATGTAGAATATGTAGGTAAAAGATATTCTTCAAGTAGTGACTTTGATTCTGATAATTTACTTTATGAACTGCAGAAAGGGAGATTATGTAATATAGTAAACCGGTTTACTACCAAGGCTTATCTTAAAGAGAAACTCGAAAAAGCACAGGAAGAAGGCAGTTATGCATTTTTCCAAGTTGTATGTTCCTAACAAAAAAAGATTTAAAGATTGCAATAAGCAATCTTTAAATCTTTTTTGCTTTTATATTTCAATTTTAGGCTGATACCTTTCAAGCCACATATTCACTTGGCAAAGATATGCCATAAGCTGTGGACCTGTCATTAATTGACCAAACCAAGGTCTAGTAAAAGCATTTCCATTTGTCTGCAAAATATCTAATATATATTGTCTATCTAATAAAGTGTTAATAGGAGCATTTGGATTTTTCATAATATCAGATAACATTTGTTTTACTGTATTTAAATAAGTAGGGTTATGCGTTTTTGGATAAGGACTCTTTTTCCTATTTATAATTTCATCAGGAAGTAAATCGCGTACAACATAACGAAGCAATCCTTTTTCTCTGCCATTTAAAGCTTTAATTTCCCATGGAACATTCCACATATATTCAACTAATCTGTAGTCGCAAAAAGGAACTCTTAATTCTAGCCCATTATACATAGACATTCTATCAGACCTATCCAATAATGTTTGCATAAACCAATTTAAAGTTAGGTATGATATTTTCCTTTTTTCAGCAGTTTCTTTTGAATCACAATCCAAAATTTCTACATTTGATAAACTTTCTGTGTAGCGGAAATCAATATACTCTTTTAAATTAATTTTTTGAGTAATATCTTTATTTAATAAATTTTGTCGTTCATTTATTGCAATAGACCATGGAAAAGTATTGCTATTTAAGGCATCTTCACGGAAAAACCATGGATATCCTGCAAAAATCTCATCAGAACATTCTCCAGAAATAGCAACAGTTGCAATTTCTTTTATGTTTTTACAAAATAGTAATAAGGAAGAATCCACATCAGCCATACCAGGAAAATCACGTGCAATCATGGCATCTTCTAATGCTTTTGCAAGTTCAGGGGTATCTATTACAACTTTATGGTGATTAGTATCAAAGTTATTTAACATTAAATCAATATAATAATTATCAGAATTAGGTTGAAAATCACTTTTTACAAAGTTTTTATCATTATCAACATAATCAACGGAATATGTTTCTAATTTTGGCAAATTATTTTCTTTATAATAATTAGCAATATAAGCAGTTATAATACTAGAATCAAGCCCTCCAGAAAGCATAGCACAAAGAGGAACATCAGAAACAAGTTGTCTTTTAATAGAATCTTCTAACAAGTAATGCACAGTTTTACAAGTTGTTTCAAAGTTATCTAAATGAGGTTTGCTTTCAAGTTTCCAATATTCCTCTACATGAAATCCATCATCATTATAAATAGCAAAGTGAGCAGGTTTAATTTCAAAAATATTTTTAAATATACATGTTCCAGGAGTATGAGCAGGACCAATTCCTAATAATTCACCAATACTATTTTTGTCTAATTTAAGTTCAACTAAGGGATGTTCTTTTAAAGCTTTTACTTCAGAAGCAAATAATAAATGATTATCTACAAGAGTGTAGTATAAAGGCTTTATACCAAAATGATCTCTAGCCATAAATAATTCCTTTTTATTTTTATTCCAAATAACAAAACTAAAAATTCCATTTAATTTTTTTACAATATCATAGCCATAATGTATAAAACCTTTTAAAATAACTTCAGTATCGCTATAACCTTCAAAATGGTATCCATTACTTAATAATTCATTTCGAATATCGTTTGTATTGTATAATTGACCATTATATGCAATTATGTATTCATTCTCATTATAAGATGCATACATGGGTTGGTGACCATTTTCAGGATCAACAATAATTAGTCTGCGGTGACCTAAAGCAATGTTTTCATCAATATAAAAATTCTCTTCATCCGGACCACGTTTCGATAAAGTTTTTGTCATATGCATTAAAATATCTTTTTTATTAGATATGTCATGTTTTAAGTTTACAAAACCAACAAAACCACACATTTTATTCACTCCAATACTATAAATAAAAATCTAAACTGATTTTACTACTGATTATTATATGCAGTTTTAAAAAAATAGTAACAAAAAGTTAGTCTATACCTAAGAAAGGTATAGACTAAAAGCCTGTTGTTTCTAATCTAATTACTAGTTACAAAAGTTTAATAAATGCTGTCTATCTAATTCAACATCATATCTTCCAGCTATCTCATTAGCCTGTATACTTAGTACACAACCATTTGAAGTTAGAAGATCTATGTCATCCTTATTCAAGAACATACACTTTTTTATCGTTTGGTTTGAGCCTTTATGAATCTCAGGCGTTAGCACTGAAGCCAAATATCTTAAATTAACCATTTCAAAAACATCCTTTCTGCAACAGGCCTTAGTCACTACCAAATTTTACCAATATAGTATATGGAAATATACTATAAATTAATTAATAATGTATATAAAATATGTAGTTTAATATACGAAATCACACATATAAAGATATTTTCATATATTAATGTAGGTGGTTTTATGAAAAAATTATTTAGGGAATTATATGAAGATGCTAAAAATATAACAATTAAAGATCCTGCAGCCAAAAATATATGGTATGTTATATTGTTGTATCAAGGTTTTCATATATTAATTTTTTATAGAATATCTCATTTTTTATATAAACATAAATTATTGTTTTTAGCGAGATTAATATCACAATTAGCAAGATTTTTTACAGGAATAGAAATACATCCAGGAGCAAAAATAGGAAGGAGATTATTTATTGACCATGGAATGGGAATTGTAGTAGGAGAAACAGCTACAATAGGAGATGATTGTACAATTTATCATGGAGTTACTTTAGGAGGAACAGGAAAAGATAAATTTAAAAGACACCCAGATATAGGAAACAATGTAATGATAGGCTGTGGTGCAAAAGTATTAGGGCCAATAAAAATAGGAGATAATGTAAAAATAGGTGCAAATGCAGTTGTAACAAAACCAGTGGAAAGTAACTGTACAGTTGTAGGAATACCACGGAATGGTAATAAATAAGAAATAAAAAAATTGATAAATTATACACAAACACTTGTTTAAATACGAAAAATATTGTATAATATCTTAGGACAAAATAAAAATCATATTTAGGGGGAAGATATGAACGATAAAATAGTAATAAAGGGAGCAAAAGAACACAATCTAAAAAATATAAATTTAGAAATACCAAGGGACAAATTAGTAGTTATAACAGGGCTTTCAGGATCTCGGAAAATCATCTCTTGCCTTTGATACACTATATGCAGAAGGACAAAGAAGATATGTTGAAAGCTTATCTGCATATGCTCGTCAATTTCTAGGGTTAATGGAAAAACCAGACGTAGAAGTAATAGAAGGGCTTTCTCCAGCAATCTCAATAGACCAAAAAACAACATCAAAAAATCCTCGTTCTACAGTAGGAACAGTAACAGAAATTTATGATTATATTCGTCTTTTATATGCTAGAATAGGTATACCATACTGTCCTAATTGTGGAAAAAAAATTGAGAAACAAACAGTAGACCAAATTGTAGATAACATAATGGAACTAGAAGAAGGAACAAAAATACAAATTTTAGCACCTATTGTTAGAGGAAGAAAAGGAGAGTTTACAAAACTATTAGCAGACTTTGTAAAAGAAGGCTTTGTTAGAGCAAGAATAGATGGAGAAATAGTAGAATTAACAGATGATTTACAGATAGATAGAAAGAAAAAGCACAATGTAGAAATAATAGTAGATAGACTAGTAATTAAACAAGAAATAAGAAATAGACTTGCAGAATCAGTTGAAATCGCATTAAAACATGCAAACAATTTAGTATTAGTAGACATTATAAAACAAAACGATTCTAGCTCAAAACATGAAGAAAAACTATTTAGTAGTAATTATGCATGTCCAGATTGTGGTATAAGCTTTGAAGAGTTAACACCAAGAATGTTTTCATTCAATAACCCATTTGGAGCATGTCCAACATGTACAGGCTTAGGATATTTAATGAAAATGGATGAAGACCTAATTGTACCAGATAGAAATAAAACATTATATGATGGAATAAAAGCATTTGGTGCAAGCACTATGAAAAAAGGCGATACAATGGCAAAAATGTATTTTGAAAGTATAGGAAGGCATTATGGTGTAGATATAAAAAAGCCAATAAAAAAATTACCACCTGAATTTTTAAATAAAATACTATATGGCACAGGTGATGAAGAAATAGATTTTGAATATACCTCAGCAAGTGGAACAAGACGATTCACAGCACCATTTGAAGGAGTAATACCAACACTTGAAAGAAGATATAGTGAAACAAAATCTCAAGGAATGAGAGATTTTTATGAAATGTACATGAGTGAAAGCCCATGTCAGACATGCCATGGAGCAAGATTAAAAAAAGAAAGTTTATCTGTAAAAGTAGGAAATAAAAACATAAAAGAATTAACAGATATGTCAATAGTAAAAATAAAAGAATATTTATCATCTTTAAAACTAACAAAAAAAGAAGAAATGATAGCAAATCAAATTTTTAAAGAGTTAAACCAACGATTACAATTCTTAATTGATGTTGGTCTAGAATATTTAACATTATCAAGATCAGCAGGAACATTATCAGGTGGAGAAGCACAGCGTATACGTCTTGCTACACAAATTGGCTCAGGATTAACTGGAGTGCTATACATATTAGATGAGCCAAGCATTGGCTTACATCAAAGAGATAATGATAGGCTAATTGCTACATTAAAGAAGCTACGCGATTTAGGAAATACACTAATTGTTGTTGAACATGATGAAGATACAATGTATGCAGCAGATCAAATAATAGATATAGGACCAGGAGCAGGTGTTCATGGTGGAAATGTTATAGCACAAGGTACAGCAGAAGAAATAAAAGGAATTCCAGCATCTATAACAGGACAATATCTAAGTGGAAAAAAGAAAATATTAGTACCTAAAAAAAGAAGAAAATCAAATGGAAAAGCAATAGAAATATTAGATGCACAAGAAAACAATTTAAAAAATATAAATGTAAAACTTCCATTAGGAGTATTTACATGCATAACGGGTGTGTCAGGCTCTGGAAAAAGTACTTTAATAAACGAAGTATTATATAAAACAATAGCAAAAGAATTAAATGGCTCAAATGAAAAACCAGGAAAATGTAAAGAAGTAAAAGGTTTGCAAAATATTGATAAAATAATTAATATAGACCAATCTCCAATAGGTAGGACACCTCGTTCAAACCCTGCAACCTATACAGGAGTATTTGACCATATTAGAGATATTTTTGCAACAACAAATGAAGCAAAATTAAGAGGATATCAAAAAGGAAGATTTAGTTTTAATGTTCCAGGAGGAAGATGTGAAGCTTGTTCTGGAGATGGAATATTAAAAATAGAAATGCATTTTTTACCAGATATTTATGTTCCTTGTGAGGTTTGTAAAGGAAAAAGATATAATAGAGAAACCTTAGAAGTAAAATATAAAGGAAAAACAATAGCAGACGTATTAGACATGACAGTTGAAGAAGCATTAACATTTTTTGAAAATGTTCCTAAAATTAAACAAAAAATACAAACATTATATGATGTAGGTTTAGGTTATATAAAACTAGGACAACCTTCAACAACATTATCAGGCGGAGAGGCACAACGTGTAAAACTTGCAACAGAACTTTCTAAAAAAGCTACAGGAAAGACATTATATATACTAGATGAGCCAACAACAGGATTACATATAGCAGATGTTCATAAATTAGTAGATATATTACAAAGGTTAGTAGACACAGGAAATACTATTATTGTAATAGAACATAATTTAGATTTAATAAAAACAGCAGATTATATTATAGATTTAGGACCAGAAGGTGGAGATAAGGGAGGACAAATAGTAGCAGTAGGTAGTCCAGAACAAATTGTAAGAAATGAACAAAGCTATACAGGAAAATTCTTAAAAAAATATTTAGAGTAATACAAAAATAGTCGCAAAATTTATGCGACTATTTTTGTTATCATGATAATTTAAAATTTCCTTATTTACAATTATTGTTTTTATTATTATTTTGTCTTTCATTATTCATTTCTTGTCTGTTTTGATTATCTACTCTTTCATTATTTTTGTTTTGATTTTTATTTTGATTTTTTGAATTTTTAGCCATATAAAAGCACCTCCATTTCATATAATATTTTGAACAAATTAAGATAAAATATTCATAAATAAATAAAAAATTTAACAAGCCAAAAAAAATATGTTATAATTATTAAGTACATAAAATTAAAAATATAGGAGAAGTTAAAATGGATAATATTGTAATAGGAATAGAAGGTTTAGTTGGAGCTGGAAAAACCTCTATATGTAGGGAATTAATAAAAATAATACCAAATACCATTTTATTAAATGGAGGGAATTTATATAGAGCAATTGTATATGCAATGATGAAAAATGGAAAAAAAATTGAACAATTAAAAAGTGAAGCAAAAAATATAGATATAAAACAAATAATGGATTTTTTTAATATACAGTTAAAAATAGAGAATAATGAAACAAACATATATATAGATGGAAAATTAGCAAAAGAAGAAGAATTACAAGCAAAAGAGGCTTCAATGGCAGTATCTATTGTAGGAGGAATAGCAGATAATACAGCATTGTTTGAATTTGCAAGAAATTTAATTGATAATTTAAAAAATACATATAATGTTGTAATATCAGGAAGAAGCCTTATGGAAATATATCCTAAATTAGATTATCATTTTTTAATAACAGCTGATATAGAAGAAAGAGTAAAAAGAAAAAGCATGCAATATAAAGGAAAAGTAAGCCAAGAAGAAGTAAGGGAAAATATTATAAAAAGAGATGAGTTACAAGAAAAAGCAGGATTTTATAAAATGTATAAAAACACAATAACATTAGATGTAACAGAATGTAATACAATAGAAAAAGCTACAAAAAAAGTACTAGAGAAGATTAAATTTCCAAGTTTAAAATAATAAAGGAGGAAAATGTTTTGAACTATGTTAATCAAAAACTAGATGAATTTAATAATTATTTAAGAAACAGAAAAGTAGCATTAATTGGATTAGGTGTAAGCAATGTGCCACTGCTAGACTATTTATATAATATTCAAGCTAGGGTAACAGTATTTGATGATAGAAATATAGAAGAAATACCAAAAGATATAATGGACAAAATTACAAAATATACATTTGAATTTTCTTTTGGAGAAAATAATTTATCAAAATTAAATGGGTTTGATTTAATATTTCGTTCACCAAGTTGTTTGCCAACAAAAAATGAACTAAAACAGGCAGAAGTATCAGGAGCAATAGTTACATCTGAAATAGAAATGTTAATGGAAATTGCACCTTGTAAAATTATAGGAGTAACTGGTAGTAATGGAAAAACAATAACAGCAACACTTATATATGAAATATTAAAACAAGCGGGATACAATGTATATTTAGGAGGAAACATAGGAAATCCACTATTTACTAAAGTTAAAGACATACTACCAGATGATATAATAGTATTGGAATTAAGTAGTTTACAATTGATGAATATGAATGTAAGTCCAGACATAGCTGTTATAACAAATATAACACAAAACCATTTTAATATACACAATTCATATGAAGAATATATTCAAGCAAGCAAAAATATATATTTATATCAAAATGAAAATGGAATATTGATATTAAATTATGATAATGAAATCACAAGACAATGTAAAAATGAATCAAATGGAAAGGTAATATATTTTAGTAGTAAAGAAAAATTAGACAATGGAATTATAGTTGATAATGACATTATAAAAGAATGTGAAGATAAACTAAGAAAACATATCGTAAATATAAAAGATATAAATTTAAAAGGAATGCATAATTATGAAAATATTTGTGCAGCATATGCAGCAACAAAAACATTAGTAGATGCAGAAACAGCATTAAATGTAATAAAAGAGTTTAACACAGACTAACTCGTATCTATTTGTAGATACGAGTTTTTGAAAATATACAATATTTTTTATTTGCGATATAAATTACTAATTTCTTATACATTTTAATAGTAACAAAAAAATAGGAAGAAACATATTCTAGTATATATAATAATGGGAGGGATTAATATGTATAATAATACATCATATGAAGAATATATGAGAACAGTGTTAGGTTATACGCCAAATTGCTTACAAGATACATTTAATACAAATGATTATTACATAATGCCAAACAATTATATGAATGATACAGACTTAGAGAATTTTTATCCAGAAATATATAGAAAAATATTTCCATTAGTAACTAATGAATGCAATACAAATAATATGCCAATAACACAAGAAATATTAGAACAAATGACAGATAATATATTAAATACAGTTGAAATTGATTTAAAAATTGAAACAAGAAAAGAAGAAGGGAAAAATTCTAATACAAGGCAACAAGATAGAATGCCAAGACAAAACAATAATTTATTAAGAGATTTAGTAAGAATTTTAATTTTAAATGAATTACTAAAGAGAAGACATAATAGACCTCAATTCCCAGGAAACCCTCCAAGACCACCAATGCCCGGACCACGTCCTCCGTTTCCTAGAGGAAATACACAAATATTTTAACTTCATTACATACTTTTTTTCAAAATGTGCAAAATAAAATTATAAATTTTTTGAAAGGAAGTATGAAAAATGAATGTTAAAGAATGTATGAGTACAAAAGTATGCTTTTGCACACCAAATAGTAGTGTTAAAGATGCAGCAAAATTAATGTGTGACAATCACGTTGGTTGTATACCAGTTTGTAATGATGATAATTGTGTTGTAGGAGTAATAACAGATAGAGATATTATTTTAAGAAGTATAGCTTGTGATAAAGATGTATGTAAAACAAAAGTAACAGACATAATGACTAGCAATCCTTGTTGTTGTACACCTGACACAACAGTAGATGAAGCAACTAAAATGATGTCAAACTTACAAATTAGAAGAATTCCTGTATGCGATAGTAACAATAAAATTGTAGGAATATTATCTTTAGGAGATTTGGCTCATCATGATAAAGAAGTTGGGGCAAAAGAAGTTTGCAATACTTTAGAAAATATTTGCAATTGTGAAGGAAATACAAAAAATGCAGAATAATTATATAAAAAGAAAATATAATAATAGAAGTAGAGTTTTCTACTTCTATTATTATATTAAGGAATGAAGATTATGGTTATAGATATGGGATATTGGACAAAGGTTGGAAAAAGAATTTTAGTATTGTTAATAACAATATTAGGTATATATTTGGCATTCAAATTAGCTATTTTTTATATGCCATTTTTAGTTGCATTTATTATAGCACTATTAATTGAGCCATTAATCAAATTTGTTAACAAAAGGACAAGCCTTACAAGAAAAACAAGTGCAATAATTGTTTTAGTAATAGTTTCATTAATACTAATAGGACTTCTTGCTTGGGGAATAACAGCATTATTAGGTGAGGCAACTAATTTACTACAGGGATTAAACAGCTATATAGAAAATGCGTATAATCAAATACAAAATATAATATCAAACATAGATTTTACGAAATTAAAAATACCAGAAGAAGTAACAAATGTAATACAAAATTCTCTTTGGGATTTTATAGGTACAGTATCGAATTGGGTTAAAAATTTTCTAACATCATTATTAAATTTTTTAACAGAAATACCAACAATAGCTATATATGTAGGAATTTGTTTTGTGGCAATTTATTTTATATGCACAGATAAATTATATATGATAGACCAATTAGAACATCATTTACCAAGAGAATGGGTAAAAAGAATTGGAAAACACACAAGAGATTTAATACAAAGCTTAGGAAATTATTTAAAAGCAGAGGCAATTTTAATTATAATATCATTTGTTGTTTCATTAATAGGTTTATATATTTTTAAATTTATAGGTTTAAACATTAAATATCCACTTCTTGCAGCATTAGCAATAGGTTTTGTAGACGCATTACCAATACTAGGATCTGGAACAGCAATGATACCATGGGCTATAGTATCTGCAATAAATGGAAATATAAATCTTGCACTTGCAATTATTCTTTTATGGGTAATTATGTCAGTTGTTAGACAATTTGCAGAGCCAAGAGTAGTTAGTAAACATATAGGAATACATCCAATATTTACACTAATTGCAATGTATACAGGGTTTAAAATGATAGGAGTACTAGGAATGTTTATAGGACCAATAGTGCTTATAATACTAAAAAATATTTTTTCTACTTTACTTGATAAAGGCGTTGGAAAAGCAATATTTGATAGATAAGTTTATGCTAAGTAACAGTATAATAAATCTTGTTAAAGTTCAGGTTATAAGTACTTAGGGTCCCCACTTATGGCTCCTCACCGTTCTTCAATATTTATATACAATTGCCTTTCATTTTTAAAATAACTTAAATAGACTGAACAGTAACTAAATCTTTAAAAAAGGCATAGGTTGATATATTACTTGGACGATTATTTCTTTTTAAACCATATAAACATTCTTTATTTTTAGTAATATGATTTACACCTGTACTACATGAAAGACTTGCCTTAAAACCTAAATTTTTAATTATATTTAAAGATTCTTTACTTATTGCACCAAAAGGATATGTAAAAGTGTTTGGAGTATAATTTGTATTAACTTTAAATTCTTCTTGTAATTTAAGGATATCTTGACTAAGCATACTAGTATAAGAATCTAGTGATTCATTGCTTTTTTTCATACATCCTTTTCTTGAATTAATAGAGTGTAAATCATATGTATGGTTTTGAAATTCAATAGTACCATCATCAATTAATTGTTTTATATCTTTCCAACGAAGATATCCATAGTTCAAATTTGCTTCATCAGAAGTAGAAAAAGTATCTGTATATTTTCCTACAATAGATATAACAGCTTTCATGTTATATTTTTTTAATAAAGGAACAGCATAACCTAAATTATTATAATGTCCATCATCAAATGTAATAATTATAGGCTTTTCGGGTAATGGGCTATCTTCATACACATAATTAATTAAATCAGTCATTGTTATTGTAGTGTAACCATTTGAACTAATATATGCTAAATCATTTTCTAAAACTTCTGGATGAACAATGTAATCTCCATTTTGTGATTTTAAAATACTATGGTACATAATAATAGGTAAATTAATATATGCTTCATTATCTGCATTAACAGAATTATATATCCAAAATAGAGAAAAAAGTAAAATTAAAATAAGTAGAATAGCAATTACTTTGTAATGAAATTTAGAAACTGTAAAAAAACATATCATTATATAGCCTCACTCATTTACAATAGGATCTATAATATCATATTTTCTAACATATTCTTTAGAATTCTCTTCTTTAATTACTTCAGATTTGTTTTTCCTTAAAAACTCAATAATTTGGTAAACATCAATCCAAATTTGGTTAGTTCCATCTTTTTGAGATTCATCAAAAATCAATTGCATTCCAAAATGTAAATGCGGAATATTAATATTATTTACATTTTCTTTTGTACTATATCCAGTCATACCAAGATAACCTATAACATCTCCTGCTTTAACAACTTTTCCTTCATATAATTCAGAACTATAAGGATGGTCTTTTCTTAAATGAGCGTAATAATAATATCTTTTTTTATCAAGACTTCTAATACCAATTCTCCAACCACCATACTGATTCCAACCTAAAGCTTCAATTGTACCACTTTCAACTGCAATAATAGGAGTACCAATACTTCCCATTAAATCATTACCAAGATGAACACGCTTAAAACCATAGGACCTAGCATTTCCAAAATCATTGTAATGGCTAAAGCTATAATTTTTGGCAATAGGAAGAAAAGCTTTAATACCATATTTTTTAGTAAAAGTTTTTCCATCAGTTCCAGCATCACTAGGCAATTCTATTTCATATTCACCTATAAATTCATGTAAAACGGCATCATAAGCTTCATAATAATAATTATAGTTTTTTAAATCTTTAGTTAATTCCTCCATAGTAGAGCCATTTTTCAATTTATCAGTTAATGCAGTTAAATCTGCTTGTTTAAACTTTTTAAAATTCCCACCATATTTGCAAGCAAGATAAGAAATTAGTTCAATCCAATTATATTTTACAGGTTCATTATTGGTATGAGAACTAATATCTAATTTTGAAGTTTTATCCAATACATCATATGTAGCACCAAAATCAACCCATTTAATATATTTTTTATTTTCTGCAGATGATGCACCATTAATTGTATTTTCCCAAATTAAATTTGCAGAAGAAGCTTGCAATGAAAAAGGCTGAATTATAGAAATAGCAAGAAATGATATTACTATAGTAAGAAATACAACTATAAATATTATATATGACTTATTTATTTTTAATGACTTTATAAACACAAGTAAATACACCTCATTTAAATATATTTAGAAAATATAAATATATTCTTAGAAATTAAAGAACACATATATAAAAATGGACATGAGATGATAAAAATGGTATAATAATAAATACCAAACTTTTTGAAATTCTCTCCCTAAACGAAAAGTATGGTTAAATAAGTAAAAGGAGACAACATAAAATAATGAAGAATGAAGGACTTTTGAAAAAAATATTAGAGCAACTTGAGTTGCTAAAAGGTGAACAAATAGTAGCATTGGCCGAAGAAGGGAAATTTGCAGATATAAAAAGGATTCAAGAAAAAATTGATTATTCAAAAGTAATCGATTACTTTTTCTCTGATAAATTCGTCACTATCGATACAAATGAAATACCAGACGAGTATTTAATTGAATTGGTAGTGTGGTTTAATGGGACTGGAGAGATTGATGAAGGAGACCTTTTTTATAATCTTGATAATCTGTATTCAAGATTACACAGCTTGAGCGATGTAGGTGCTAATATGGCGACCTTGCCGGAACTGTTTAATCAATACACAGTAGAAGAACTTTTCTCTGGTGAAAAAGAGTAGAATGTTATAAAAGGGAGAGAATAAATACATAATTATATAACCGTCACAGCAAAATACAAATGAATGAAGCTGTGGCGGTTAATTTTTATATAACAAAAATGTATCTTACTGCAAAACTAAATGAATAAGTAGTAAAAATTTGTAAAAACTAATATTAGCCAATGTGATAATCTAAAAAATATATTTCTCAGGGTTTTATATAAAAACCTTGGTGCCGCAACCTATAAAGTTAGAATGGAAGATGTATGCAAAATGTATAATAAAACTAGTCAAAAATTCTCTAGTAAAATGGAAATTGGACTAGTTTTTTCGTGCCTTAAAAGCTTATGAAAACAAACGATTATCAAAAACTATAAAAGTACTCGAAAAAAATAAAAAAGACTTGACAAAGTAATAAAAGTGAGTATAAAATTGAAACATAAAAGTAGGAAGCGAAAGAAAAAATGAATAAACAATTGAAAAAATGTACAAAATACTAAAAAATAAGAAGAAATAGGAGGAAAACAAAAGAATGAAATTAGAAAAAAGATTTGTATTAAAAACAAATAGCAAAGGTATCACATTAATAGCATTAATTATCACAATAATAGTATTATTAATACTAGCGGGAGTAACAATAAATCTAACACTAGGAGAGAATGGGATATTTAGGACAGCAGAAATGGCTGGAAAGAACTATATGGATGCACAAGATAGAGAACTTGCAGGATTAGCAGATTTTGAAAATATGATAGATAATATAATAGGTGGAACAGGAAGTAGCAGTGGTACAGATACACCAGAAATAAAAGATGATACATTAAAAGGAAATGCCCAACTAGGAGATTATGTAAAATATGATACAGGCATAACATCAGTAGGAGAAAATGGAATAGTAACATTTAGGGTATTATATAATGATGACACATATGGATTGCAAATAATATCAGATAAAAATATGGAACGAGTAACACTAGGAGGAAGTACCTGGAAAACTGCAAGAGACAGTTATAATAATGCAACAGCTACATTAAACCAAAAAGCAGAGTATTATGCGACAAGTAGTCCATATGCGTTAGATGGAAGGTGTGTAGGAAGTGTACCTACAATAGGAGTAGATGGAACATTTAATGCAAAGAATACAGAAAATGTGGGACCAGTACAATTGCAATTTACCACAACAGTAGAAGGAGTAAATAACATGAAGGATACAGATACAAATTATACAACAGACGAAACAGCAATGAGGGCAGCTAATATATGGACAACAGGTGAATGGTATTGGCTAGCATCCCGTATTGTGGAGTCGCTTTCGTCTTCTTGCTATTTCCATGTGCGTTATGTGGCTTCCAGTGGCAGCGTGGGCGGCGACAACTTGTGCACTGTGCGTTCTGATGGCAGCACGAATGGCTTCATCAGCAGCTATTTGTATGGGTTTCGTCCTTGTATATCTCTAAAATCTGATGTCAAAGTATTAGGTGGTGATGGAGAAACAGAAGCAACTGCATATGAGTTAGGAATATAAGAGGTTGGTCAATCTAAATATATATTTCTCAAAGGTTCATATAAAAATCTTGGTGTCGCAACCTACAAAGTAAGAATAGAAGATGTAGGCAAAATGTATAAAAACTAGTCAAAAAGTCTCAAAGTAAAATCAGACTTTTTGTACTAGTTTTTTATATGTCAAAAATAAATAAAATACTTGACAAAGTAATATAAGTGAATATAAAATAGTATCATAAAACGTGATAAATATAAAGTTGAAAGACAAAATGAATAAAATAGAAAGAAAAAGTAAAAAATAAAACTACAAAAGAAAGGAAAATGGAGAAATAATGATAAAGAATTTAAAGAAAAAATGGAAAAACAGAGGAATAACATTAATAGCTCTAATAATAACAATAATCGTGTTATTAATACTTGCGGGAGTAACAATAAATCTAACACTAGGAGAAAATGGGATATTTAGGACAGCAGAGATGGCAGGAAAGAATTATAT
>CALXRX010000013.1 GCA_944390975.1 uncultured Clostridia bacterium
TTTTTTCTCCCCAATTTTTAAAAGTGAATACTTATTTTTATATTTTCCTGTCAATAAGGAACAGAGGGAGATGCTGCTGTAGCTTTAGCAGAGCATGTTGGTGGAAGTATAGAAGGATTTGCAGAAATGATGAATAATAAAGCAAAAGAACTAGAACTAGTAAATACAAACTTTGTTACACCACATGGGTTAGATGAAGAAACACATTATACAAGTGCATACGAACTTGCTAAAATTACAGACTATGCACTTAACAATAAAAAGTTTTCCACAATTGTGAATACTAAAAGTACAACAATACATATAAATGGATATGCAAAAACAATAAACAACACAAATGAGTTATTAGGAAATCTAAATGGAGTAGATGGAGTAAAAACAGGATTTACAAATAATGCAGGTAGATGCCTTGTAACATCCACTACAAGAAATGGACATCAAATAATATGTGTTGTACTAGGTGCAGACACTAAAAATATAAGAACAAAGGATAGTATAAAATTAATAGAATATACATTTTCAAATTTTGAATATGTAAATATAAAAGAAAAGATAGAAAATAAGTTTAATGAATGGAAGCAAGATAATATTAATAATATAAACATTATAAAAGGAAAAACGCAAACACCAAAAATAGAATTAGAAACAATTAAGTATGAAGAAATTCCAATAAATAAAAATGATGTAAAAGATATAGAAATAGAAATAAAATGTAAAAACACATTACAAGCACCTATATTACAAGATGAAATAATAGGAAATGTAGTAGTAAAGGTAAAAGATGAAGTTATTAGTACAGTTAATATAAAAATTAGTGAACAAATACAAAAAAAGGGTATACAAGACTATATTAATCAACTATTATCAAACTATAATTTATATATAAACATGGGCTTAAGAAATATTAAAGTATAAGAAAAAAGAAAGTTTTGTTTCATAAAGTAGTAAAAATAGAGGTTTTTATAACATTTTGTAAACTTATTGCAAAATATCGAGGATTAATGCTATAATAAAACAAAATCAATACTTAATATAAGTATTATTAATAATGCATGAGTTAGAATAACTATAAAATTATAATCATTTGAAAGGAGAAAAAATGAATAAAAAATTAGGAATAGTAATATTTATAATAATAGTAATTATACTACTAGGGTGTATTATTTTTAGTAAAATATTTAATAAAGAATTAATAAAATCTGGTAATAATGTTTATGATGCTTCTGACTCTAAAATAAATCAGGGCAAAAACTCAGAAGATGAAAGAGAAATATACAACGAAATAAAAAAAGCAAATCAAGAAGCTGAAAAAATAAAAGAATCAAATTCAAATGAAATTTCAGAAGAAGAAAAACAACAATTGAAAGAAGAAATAAACCAAATAGAGACAGATTTAAAAGAAGCACTGCCAAACAATATTAATTACAATGAAAGATAGAAATTCATGTAAAATAGTAAAAGTTCTTCATATGTTACTTGACTTCTTATAGTTTTTTTGGTATTATAATACTGTTGTTAAAAACTTGTGAAACTTGCGAAAGTAGCTCATCTGGTAGAGCGTCGCCTTGCCAAGGCGAAGGTAGCGGGTTCGAGCCCCGTCTTTCGCTCCAAATTTTAATTATAAAATTTGGTACTATTTATAGAAATACAACATATATTAAATTATACGGCGATATAGCCAAGTGGTAAGGCACGAGTCTGCAAAACTCTGATCCCCGGTTCGAATCCGGGTGTCGCCTCCAACAAAAAAAGCGAGAAAACGTTGAAATATCAATATTTTCTTGCTTTTTATATACTGTTTATATAAAAAATGAAAAAATTTGTTTCGTGAATTTTGTTGTGTTCGCTTGAAATAAGAAAAAAATTGTTGTATAGTATTTATCATAGGAAATGAGAATAAGCAGATGTGGTTTTGCCGCCCAATTACGATACATCGTAGGAAAGGCGGGTGGTGTTTATGGTTAAAGTAATACTATTTTTAATAATATCATTAATGTTTTCTTTAACATTAAACGTTGCCTTGATGTCAGTTCTGTATATGAACTGGGTCGATAAGCAACTACATAAATAAAAAAACTCACATCTGTTCTTTGCAAGGTAGATGTGAGTTTTCTCAATATATCTGGCAAAACCACGTTTGTGGATTTGTCATTTCCTATATCTATATTATACACAGAATCTTAGAAAATGTCAAATAGAAAAATTATTAAGTTTTTAGTATGTGTTATATAAGTGAATTAAAAAATTTATGCTATCAAATAAAAAATTATCATTTGACAAAATAAAAAAAGTCTGTATAATAAAGATAGAAAATGAGAGCCACAGAAATGTGTTCTACCATATAGCACCACCTCCATTCTCACAGTCAAAACTGTGTATGTAAAGTGGTAGCTTTTGAAAAATGTTATTTTAAATTTATTTATTGCAATTTATCTAAAATATGATATACTTTAGTAAATTGTAACTCATAAAAGTAAATTATTAGAAAGAAGGAAATATATATGAAAATATTAATTATTTGTAGTAAAGCATTTTATAAAAATATCCCACCAATTAAAGAAAAATTAGAAGAATTAGGGCATGAAATAACACTTCCAAATTCATATCATAATCCACAAGCAGAAAAAGAAAGTTGGGATTTAGGAGAAAAGGAACATTCAGAATTTAAAGCAAGAATGTTTAAACAAAGTGAAGAGACTATTAAAAAAATGGATGCAGTGTTAACTTTAAATTTTGATAAAAATGGGCAAAAAAATTATATAGGTGGAGCAACATTTTTAGAATTATATGAGGCATTTAAGGAGAACAAAAAGATATATTTATATAATGATATACCTGAAGGAATGCTATATGATGAAATACAAGGTTTTTTACCAATTGTAATACATGGAAAAATAGATTTAGTAAAATAACTATATCAAAATATTGAACTTTAATATTCAAGAATATTAATATATTAAAAACTAACAGAAATAATAATTATTTTGAAGGATGAAAAAATCTATGGGAATAAAACAAGAAAATGAAATAACAGTTAAGTTAAAATGTAAAATATTAGAAGATAAAGGTTTTAAATTTCTTTGTAAAAAAGACAGAAATAGAATTAGAAAAAATAATATTATGTAAAAATAAAGAAGTAGAAAAGTGTATAAAACTTTTCTACTTCTTTAACTATGTAATTAAATTTCTTTAAACTAAAAGCTGTTCAATCTTTTTATCTAATTTTTCTTATCCTTTTGTAATTCAGCAAATCTTTTAATTTTCATAGTAGTTGTTTTTTCAAATTCATCCTTCTTAATTTCAAGTTTTTTAATAGCCTTGTAAGAAGTAAGTTTTTTATTTACTTTTTTAATTTCATCCCAAATTATTTTATAAATTTGTTCATCTGTTAAATCTTTTCCGTATTTTTCTTCTAACTTTTCATAATTTGGAATAACCTTAACTGAAATAATTAATTCCTTAGAGCCTGCTTCTTCTTTTCCATATACCATACATTCTGCTATTTCTTCAATATTTCCAAGCATTAACTCAATTTCTTCAGGATAGATATTTTTACCATTTTGCGTAACAATTACATTTTTGCTTCTACCAGTAATAAATAAAAATCCATCTTCATCAAGATAACCTACGTCACCTGAATTAAACCATCTTTCACCATTTTCTTCATGAATTACTTCTTTAGTAGCTTCCTCATCTTCATAATATCCAAGCATTAAAGTATCACTCTTAATGTATACTTCACCTTCACCATTTTCATTAGGGAAAGGAATTTTTAATTCTGCACAAGTAACAGCCTTTCCAGCAGAGCCAACTTTAGGATCAAACTCAGGTGTTAAAGCAGCAATTGGAGCAGTTTCTGTTAATCCATAACCTTGTAAAAAAGAAATTCCTATATCTTGTACCCATTTTCCAACTTTTGCATCAATTGGAGCAGCCGCAGAAACTATAATTCTAATTTTTCCACCTAAATTATCATATATTTCTTTGAAAACTTTTCTTTTAATATCTACATTAACACCTTTTAAAGCATTTGTAAGATGAATCATAGATTTAACCAATTTATCTTTTTTGCTTTTTACAATATTGTCATTTATTTTTTTGTATAAATTCTCTACTAATAGAGGAACAGCAAGCATTGCAGTAGGATGTGTCTCTTTTAAATTTGGAACAATATGTTTTAAACCTTCACATACTGCAATTGAAGCACCAACAGACATTGGTAACAAAAAGCCTATACTAGATTCATATGTGTGATGTAAAGGTAAAACAGAGAAAAATCTATCATTATGATCTAGATACACATAAGCACTAACAACATTTACATTTTGAGCCAAGTTTTTATTACATAGCATTACACCTTTAGCTTTTGAAGTAGTTCCAGATGTAAAAATTAAAACTTTAAATTCTTCTGGATCTATTTCTATTTTTATGTAACTGTCATCGCCAGATTCAACAATTCTCTTACCTTGTTCAATAATATAATTAGCACCAACATCTCTATCTTGTATTCCTGCATCTGAATTCATTTCAATAAAATATTCTACTTCTGGTAAGTTATCTTTTACCTTTTTAATAACTTCCTTCTTTTTAGCAGAATAAATAATAGCACTTGCTTTTGATCTTTTAATTACATTTTCTATTTCATTTGCTGGAAGTTCCTTATCTACGGGTACAGCAATTCCAGTTCCACATAGCATAGCCATATATGATACATACCAATGATATGTGTTTTCTCCAATAATTACTACACGTTTATCTTTTAAATTTAATATTTTATTAAGTCCAGTTCCAAGACCTATTACATCTTGTCTAAAATTACTATATGTAATTTCTGTAAAAGGTGCTTTATGATCAAATTTTTCTAGTACAAAAACTTCTTTTTCATATTTCTTTGTAGATTCATCAAAAATCTCTTTTATAGTCTTATAGTTCTTAGTTTCATATTTGATATTCTTGTTTTTTTCTTTATGTTCCTCCAAAGTCATTTCTTCTATTTCAGATATTCCATCCATTTTAAGTTTAGGAAATTTGAAATTTGGTAATTTAAAATCTTTTAATATTCTCACAAATATCACTCCCATTTAATTTTCTTAAATTATATAGAAATTGCCTATATACACCTAATATTATGACATATTATTTAAAATTTGTAAATAATACTGAACAAGTATTCTAAGAAAGTAAGCCGAAAAATACATATTAAATTAATTTGTGTAATACATTAAAATAAATTATAGAAACATTAAAATGTTAAAAAACCTTACGTATGTGCAAAAAATCCATAACATTTTACATAATTTGTTGAAAATATAACAAAAATGTTATATAATTGTAATGTAAGGGCTTTATTTAATTTGAAACATAAAAAATGTTCTTCCGTAGGGCGTTTTTCATAGGGTTAAAAAAGCCTAAAAAAGTTGGAAAAATATGCTATTGACATTAGAAAACAAGAAAAGTAGAATGTAAATAGTATTATTATATTTATAAGGAAGGTAAAAATTATGAAGACAAAGAAAATTATTGGGATGTTAATTGTAAGCCTAATCATAATACTAGCAATTTGCACATTCTTTACAACAAAATCAAATGCAGCAAATTCAAGTTATGTACTAGGAATTACAAACGTAAGAGAAGCAAATAATGGTAAATTAGGAGGAGCTTATGGTATAGCAGGATTAAAAGCAGATGGTACACCAACTAAAAAAGTTTGGAAAATAGTATCATACCCAAACTCTGGAAATACCATAAACTATGATAATGCATTTTATTGTATTAAAGCAGAACATGGATTTGTAGATAACAATTCTGCAAGTGATGTTTCAACAATTAGAAAAACATATGATACAAGCTTTAATATGAAAACACAAAGTAGTGAAGTATTAAATAGGTTAAATGCAATAAACACAGCAACAAGTAAACCACAAATGACACAAGAAACATATAACAAAATAATGTGGATACTAGACAATATGTATTTACCAAAATCATCAAATGCTGCTCAAAGTAAGCAAGAATTAATGGAAGCGGCTAAAATTACAGAATATGTTGATGGTGTATTATTAACAGATGATGATATTGAAGTAGTACAACAATTAGCCTTATGGTATTTCACAAACCCTGAAGATGCAAACTATCACTCAGACAATGGAAGTGGAGAGCCTACATTATCAGAAATATTATTTAATAATAATACAGGAAAAGATAGCCAATATAAAAGCTTTGCAAACTGGTATGATGATGCATTATTAAACATAAGAACAGGAACAACACGCCAATACCAAGCAGAAGATTTATATAGGTATTTAATTAGCGAAGCAAACAAAAATGGAAATTATACTTCAAACCAAATAGCAACATCACCAATAAGTTTAGATAAATCACAATTTAAAGCAGAACAAGTAGGAGAAAGATATATAATTGGACCATTAAACATAACAGCAGATTCAGCAAGACAATATAATATAAGTGAATTAAAATTTAAAGATCAAAATAACAATGACATAACTCTTACAGGAGAAAACCAATTATTAAATGCAAACAAAGAAGTAGTTTCAAGTGGAAACATTAAAGATGTAATAGGACAAGATTTTTACATTTCTTTACCAATTACTACATCAATAACAAATGTAACATTTAGTATAAAAGTAGATTATACTATAACAGATGCAATATATTATACAACTAACCAAAATACATATTTACAAGAACAACCAGTTGTACTTGTTGAAAAAGTAACAAAAAACTATGAAGACAGTGCAACAGTACAATTACCAAAACTAAGATATTTAGACTTAGCATTAAGAAAATCAATTACAAAAATAAATGGTGTAGAGCCAACACAAAATAGACTACCACAAGTAGACTATTCAGAATTAGAAGCAGGAACAGATACAACAGCAAAATATAATCATCCAAAAAATGACTTAATAACAGGAACAGATCAATTCATAGAATATACAATAACAGTATATAACGAAGGCGAAAAAGACGGATACGCAGCAGAAATAAAAGACTACTTACCTGCAGGAATTGAATTTGTAGAACTAGTATCACCAACAGATAAATATACAGCTAGTGTTGCTAAAAATGCAGATGGAACATCAGTAGTAACAATAACAAATATAGGAAAAACAGTATTAGATAGCTATACATCTGGAGTACCAGCAAATGAAAGCTTTACAATAAGATGTAAAGTAACAATGCAAGAAGGAACAGAAGATGTAAGACTAGTAAATATAGCTGAAATTACAAAATACTATGATAGTGAAAGTAACTTAGAAACAGATGTAGACAGAGACTCACAAACAGAAAATTTCCCAGATGATTTAAAAAATAATTCATATAATGGAAATGGACAAGAAGGAGAATATATACCAGGACAACAAGATGATGATGACTTTGAGCCTGTAATAATACCAGGTAAATACTTCGATTTATCATTAAGAAAATTTATTTCAGCAGTAAATGGAGTAAAACCTGAAATTAGTAGAGAGCCAGAAGTAGATGTAACACCATTAATTACAGGAGAAAGTACAACAGCAATATATAACCATCCAAAAGTACCACTATCTGTTAAAGTTGGAGACATAGTAACATATACAATACGAGTATACAATGAAGGACAATTAGATGGATATGCAGAAGAAATAACAGATCATTTACCACCACAATTAGAATTTTTACCAGATGATGAAGATAACCTAAATAATGGTTGGTATTATGATGAAACAGACACAAGCCTAAGAACAATAAAAACAAATCATTTATCAAAAGATGTAGATAAAGACAACATTATTAAAGCATTTGATGGAAAAACTCTAGATTATAAAGATATAACTGTAAAATGTAAAGTAAAAGACACAGCAGTATCAGGTGAAAAAATAACAAATATAGCAGATATAACAGATTTTGCAGATAAAAATGGTGATACTGTAGTAGATAGAGATTCACAAGAAGATAATGTTGAATTACCAACTGATGAAGAGTTACCAAACTACAAAGATGAAGAAATAAACAGAGGAGATGAATACATACCAGGGCAACAAGATGATGATGACTTTGAAAAACTACAAGTTCAAATATTTGACCTAGCATTAAGAAAATTCATAACAGCAGTAGATAATGAAAATATAACAAATAGAATTCCAGTACCAACAATGGGAGAAGATGGAAATATAGTATATAACCATACAAAAGATCCAGTTGAAGTACAAAATGGAAATATAGTAACATATACAATAAGAGTATATAATGAAGGAGATATTGCTGGATATGCAGCAGAAATAACAGACGATTTACCAGAAGGACTATTATTCTTACCAGACAATGAACTTAATGTTACATATCGTTGGAAAATGATAGACAAATATGGAAATGAAACACAAAATGTTGAAGAAGCAGTAAAAGTAACAACAGATTACTTATCAAAAGAACAAGAAGAAACAGAAGGGGAAAATTTACTTGCAGCATATAACAAAGAATTAGGAATTACAGAAACAAACCCAGATTACAGAGATATAAAAATAGCATTTAAAGTAATTGAGCCAAATACATCTGATAGAATTTTAACAAATATTGCACAAATATCAGAAGACACAGATGAAGATGGAAACCCTATAGATGATGAAGACTCAACCCCAGGAAACGATGATATGGAAGAAGACGATATAGACGTAGAACATGTTAAATTAGTATACTTTGACTTAGCATTAAGAAAATTTATTACAAAAGTAGACAATTTAGATATTAACAATAGATATCCAGTACCAACAATGGGAGAAGACGGAAATATAGTATATAACCATACAAAAGATCCAGTTGAAGTAGAAAATGGAGATATAGTAACATATACAATAAGAGTATATAATGAAGGTGAAATGGCTGGATATGCAGCAGAAATAACAGACGATTTACCAGAAGGGTTATTATTCTTACCAGATAATGAAACAAATAAAGAATATCGTTGGAAAATGATAGACAAAGATGGAAATGAAACACAAAATGTTGAAGAAGCAGTAAAAATAACAACAGATTATTTATCAAAAGAACAAGAAAAAGAAGAAGGTGCAAACCTACTTAAACCATTTGATAAAGCAGCAGGAATTACAGAAACCAACCCAGACCACAGAGATGTTAAAATAGCATTTAAAGTAACAGAGCCAAACACATCTGACAGAATCTTAATAAACACAGCAGAAATATCTGAAGATACAGATGAGGATGGAAATCCTGTAGATGATGAAGACTCAACTCCAGGAAATGATAAAGATGGTGAAGACGACATAGATATTGAAAAAGTAAAAGTAAAATACTTTGACTTAGCACTAAAAAAATGGGTTACACAAGCAATTGTAATTCAAAATGGACAACAAACTGTAACAGAAACAGGACATACAGGTGATGAAAATCCTGAGCCAGTTGTAAAAGTAGACTTAAAAGATAAAGACTTAAATAGTGTTACTGTTAAATTCAAATACAAAATTAAAGTTACAAATGAAGGCGAAATAGAAGGATATGTAAAAGAAATAAAAGATTATATACCAGATGGCCTAAAATTTGTACCAGAAGATAATCCAGATTGGAAACAAGTATCAGAAAAAGTAGTTGCTACAACAAAATTAGAAAATACATTATTAAAACCAGGAGAAAGTGCTACAGTAGACATTATACTAACATGGATTAATAGTGAAGATAACTTAGGACTTAAAGTAAATATAGCAGAAATAAGTAAAGACTATAATGACAGTGACACACCAGATATAGATTCAACTCCAGACAACTTTAAAGAAGGAGAAGATGATATAGATGATGCACCAGTAATATTATCAATAAAAACAGGTGAAGCAAGAATATATATTACTTTAGCAGGAATTATTTTAGTAACATTAGCTGGTGGAATATTCTTAATAAAAAGATTTGTGTTATAATATTAAATAAATCTGTATAAAATAGGAATTGCAAAGTTTTGCAATTCCTATTTGCATGGGTACAGTTCAGTCAATTTTTACTTTTTTTAAAATAGATAGGTAATAGTATATAAATATTGAAGAACAAAATATTTATATACTATTACCTATCATCTAAACACTGATAGGTTTAACATTAACTTTGCATATGGAAAAATTTTAATATATGGTTTACAAGTAAAAATGCTTATGATATAATTTTTTTAAATTGGAAAGAGGTGTAAAAAGTAAATGAATCAAATATTACAAACTGAAAATAAAAAAAATACAGCTCCTATTGAAATAAAAAAAATAGTAAAATTTTTTGCTATTGCAATAGCTATTTTTGCAATAATATTAATAGGTTTAGGGATATATTTTCTAGTTAGTAATAATAATACAGATACACCAGAAAATACAATTTCACAAGAGGAAGTAACACCAAATGTAAATATCACAAAACAAGATGATAAAGTATTAATAGAAGTTACAAATCAAATAGTAATATCAAAAATTGTATATAATTGGAATGATGAAACAGAAAATACAATAGAAGGAAACAATAGTACAAGCTTATCACAAACAATAGATTTACCATTTGGAACAAACACATTAAACTTAACAGTTATAGATATAAATGGGCAAGAATATAAATTCCAAAAAGAATATGTAGTAGACGGAGATGGAAAACCTGTTGTAGAATTAACATTAACAAAAGACTACAAAATAAAAATTACAGTACAAGATGCAATAGGGTTAAAATATATTGAATACACTTGGAATAATGGAGAAAAAACAAGAGTAGATGCTAATATAGATAATTTAAACCTTATAGAGAAAACAGTAGAAATACCACTTGGTCAAAACACTTTAAGTGTAAATGCTGTAAATACAAGAGATATAATAACAACAAAAGAATTAGAAGTAAAAGGAGTAAAAAGACCAGTAGTAACATTAACAAAAGACGGAGATTATTTAGTTATAAGAGCAGAAGATGAAAACGCAATGAAAATAGTAACATATGTATTAAATGGTCAAAGATATCAATTAAATTTTGGAAATAAAAAAGTAATAGAATATAGACAAGAAATTCCGAAAGGAGAAAGCACTTTAGAATTAACAGCAGAAAATGTAGACGGAGGAATTACGGAGCAAAAAGCAAAAATTATTAACTAAAAGAGAAGGTTTAGCCCTTCTCTTGTTATGCTTAATTTAAAGGAAGTAAATCGTATGGAAATATTTTTATATATAGTAAAATTAATAATGTATTTTATAGTATACTCATTTTTAGGATGGGTTATGGAATCTGTGCTAAAAACATACTTACAAAAAAAGCCAGTAAATAGTGGTTTCTTATATGGTCCATTTTGCCCAATATATGGATTTGGTGCAATAATAATGTTTTTATTCCTAAGTGGATTTAAAGATAAACCAATACTATTATTCATAATTGGATTTTTTGTATTATCATTATGGGAATACCTTGTAGGATGGCTACTTGAAAAAATATTTAATACAAAATATTGGGACTACTCTGAAAACAAATTTAATATAAAAGGAAGAGTATGCCTAATGAACTCAATATTTTGGGGGATTTTAGGAGTAGTATTTATTAGATATATACATCCATTTGTAATGGAAAAAATAGACATTATAGAGCCAGGTTATTTAATATTTTTAACAGTTACACTTTCAATAATAATTATTGTCGACCTAATTATAAGTGTAGTTAAATTAAATAATATAAATATAAACTTAGAAAAACTAAAAGATTTAACAAATACAATAAAAGAAAGGTTAGATGAATTAGATAAAAAACAAATAAACAAAGAAAACATACTACAAGTAGTAGAAGAATTAAAATATAAACAAACAAAAATTAAAAGAAAATTACTAAGACAAACAAATAGATTAAAAAAAGCATTTCCTAGTATGAAATCTGATGTAATGGAAAAATTAAATGAATTTTTAAAAGAAAAAAAGGATAATATAAGAAAAAAATAAAAGGAGAAAAACATGGTACAAGAAATTTATATTATAGATGATGAAAAATCATTAGTACAAATATTAAAAGAACAATTTAAAAATGAAAAAGAATATAGTTTTAAAGCAGTAAAAACAGATGATATAGAAATAGCATTAAAAAGTATACCATCATTAATAATAATAAATGAAGACAGCATTAATATAAATATACTTGATTTATGTAATAGAATTAGAGAAGATGACGATAACAGTATTACACCAATAGTAGTACTAGGAGATAATAAAGACAAAAAGCATAGGATAGATATTTTAAAACTATATGTAGAATACTATATAGTAAAACCAGTTGATAATGATTATCTATACTATACAATAAAAAACATAGTAAGACTAATGTATACAAATAGGAGGGTAAGTCCTTTAACAGGTCTTCCTGGAAATGTTCAAATACAAACAGAAATGAAAAAACGATTATTAAAAAAAGAACATTTTGCAATACTATACTTTGATTTAGATAATTTCAAAGCATACAATGATTTATACGGATTTACAAAAGGTGATGAAATAATTAAATTTACTGCAAGAGTAATATCTAGAAACATACATAACAGTGATACAGAAAACAGTTTTGTAGGTCATATAGGTGGAGACGACTTTGTTGCTATTGTAAATAATGCAGATTATGAACAAATATGTAAAAAAGTAATACAAGAATTTGATGAAAAAGTTTTACAATACTTTAGTAAAGAAGATGTGCAAAAAGGGTATTTAGAAGTAGCAAATAGAAGAGGAATAATGGAGCAATTTCCATTAATTACAATTTCAATAGGTGTAGTAGATGTAGAAGTGGGCAGATTTAGAAATGTTCTAGAAATAGGAGAAGTTGGAGCACAAGTAAAACATATTGCAAAAACTACAGTAGGTAGTTCATATATTATAAATAGAAGAAAATAAGACTGGAATACTCCAGTCCTTATTTGTTACAAATTAAGTAAAATTAAATTATAATCTCATATCTATCATTTTATATTTATAATAAATAATTATTCAAAAACAATAGTATCCTTTTCCAATTTTTTTATTCTAGCAAGAGAATATACATCTATTCCTAATTTCTTTAATTTTTCAATACCTGGCTGAAAAGACTTTTCAATAACAATTCCAATTCCAGTACAAGTTGCCTTGCCCATTTCTAATAAACGTAAAGCACCACTTGCAGCCTCGCCATTAGCTAAAAAATCATCAATAATTAAAACATTATCGCTAGATAAAATATAATCCTTAGAAACAGTTAAATTATAAGTTATACCTTTGGTAAAAGACGTTACAGCTGTTGTATATACATTATTGTTTAAAGTTTTAGAAGTTTGCTTTTTTAAAATAACTAAAGGAACATTTAAAATATCTGCTACCATAAGTGCAGGTGCAATACCAGAACTCTCAATAGTAACCACTTTAGTTATATTTTTATTCTTAAAATAATTAGCAAACTCATAACCAATATCTTTCATTAATTTTGGATCAACTTGATGATTTAAAAAACTATCAACCTTTAAAATATTATTATCTAATGCTTTACCATCTTTTAAAATTCTTTCCTCTAATATTTTCAAAATAATCACTCCAAATTATATAAATTACAACTATTATAACATAAAAAATGATATTATTGCAAAAAATAAGTTCTACTATCCTTCTATAAAACAAATATTATATAAATTGAATTTTTTATCAATTAAATATCCCAATAATTTAGAATTAGTCATTTTTTTATAAATACTTATTAAATCATTTTTAGTAATATCATAATTATTGTTAGAACATAATATTTCATAAGTTACTTTATTTTGCTCAGTGTATTTATTAGTCTCATAGAATCCATTTTTTAAATAGAAATTTTTTCTTTTTTTAGTTATAATATTATTTGATTTAACAAGTTCGATACTTAATAAAGTGGTATTATATTTTTTTATTAAATTTTTCAATATAATACTACCATATCCTTTATTTCTTTTATTTTTTTCAATAGAAAAATACATTAAATAAGCAACATTATTATCAAGAATAAGATACTCAATTCCTATTATTTTATTATCATCTAGAATTTCATTAAAGAATACATTGTTGGATTTAGCACATTTCTTTATAATCCAAAATGGGAAACGTTCTTCTTTAGGAAATGAATTGATATAGATTTTCTTCATTTTTCTTTTATGCTTGCTATTAAAATAGTTTATATATTTTAAATTCATGTTTACTTTTACCTCATAGAATATATTTTTTAAAATTATTTAATATATAAAGTATATCATATATTTATATTTTTGGTAGAAATACAAAAAAATTAATAATATATTTATTTTTTAATAATAAATAAAATAGTAATAGTTTGCGATAAAATACAAACTGGCAGAGTAATGGCAGAGTTGTGGTGCAACTGACTGGAAAAATAAAGTATAAAAAATGAAATTGCGAATGTAAAAGTTTGCAATTTTTTTAGTATAAAAATAAAAAAAACAACATAGATATAAATATAAGAGGGGATAAATATGATATTATTGCAAAAAAAGAGGCTACTGTTAGTTTTAAGTATGGTATTTGTATCAGTATTTGTATATTTTTTTAGTAACAATGAAAGTAAAACAATACAAACAGTAAGTTTACCAGTTACAAATAAAGTAGTAGTAATAGATGCAGGGCATGGAGGCGAAGATCAAGGAGCGGAGTCTGAAAATGGAGTAACAGAAGCACAAACCAATTTAAAAATTGCATTAAAAGTACAAAATTTATTAGAGCAAGCAGGGTGTACAGTTATATTAACACGTTCAGATGAAAATGCAATTTATGATGTAGATGCAAAAACACTAAGGCAAAAGAAAAACTCTGATATAAAAAATAGAGTAAAAATAGGAAATGAAGCAAGTGCAGATATATTTGTAAGTATTCATTTAAACAAAATACCACAAGCACAATACTATGGTTGGCAAACATTTTTTAAACAAGGAAATGAACAAGGGCAAAAATTAGCAACATGCATACAAAATAGTTTAAATGAAGCTATACAAAGAGAAAATAAAAGAGTTCCATTAAAAATAGATAATATATATATTATAAAAAATGTTGAAATTCCAACAAGCATTATAGAATGTGGCTTTTTATCTAATCCAGAAGAAGAAAAACTATTACTACAAGATGACTACCAAAACAAACTTGCTTGGGGAATTTATACTGGAATAATTAATTATTTTTATGAAAGTCAAAATGAAAATGAAAGTTAAATTAAAAGAATAGAAATTATTATATAAACATGTAATTTCTATTCTTTTTGCATAAATTTTTCATATATGGAAAAGCTAATTTTAAAAAATACATATCAAGAGGAGTGGATTTTTTTGAAATTAGCTAAAATATTAAATATAAAAGGAGCACTATTAGATAAATATCAATTAGAAAATTATTTAGAAAAAATGGCATCTGACCATGTTTTACAGGAAAAATCAGATGCTAAAACATATCCTATTACAAGACTTGAAGATAATTTTAAATTTATTACAAAAACATATGAAATATTAAACGAACACTTAAAAATGGGAATAAATATACACCCAGCTGGAGAATGGCTATTAGACAATTATTATATTATAGAAGAAACAGTAAAGACAATACAAAAAGATATGACATTAAAAAAATACAAAAATCTTATAGGAATTGCTAATGGGGCTTATGAAGGCTTTGCAAGAATATATGTACTTGCAACAGAAATAGTAGCATATACAGAAGGAAGGATTGAGGCACATAATTTAGAAGATTTATTAAAAGCATATCAAAATAAAAAAACATTAAACATGGAAGAACTGTGGAATATAGGCACTTTTTTACAAATATCAATAATAGAAACAATAAGAGGTGTATGCGAAAAAATTTATTCCGTACAATTACAAAAATATAAAGTTGAAGATATTATAGAAAGATTAGTAGAATATAAAACAATACATGAACAAAAATTTAATCAAAAACAAAAACATAAAACAAAAATAGTAGAATCAGGACAAATGAAATATCCATTTATAGAGTATATGTCATATAGATTAAAAAGATATGGAAAGAAAGCATCAAGCTATTTAGAAATATTAGAAGAACAAGTAATGAAAATGGGAACTACAGTATCTGATGTTATCAAAAAAGAACATTTTGATATAGCAGTAAGAAAAGTAACAATTGGAAACTGCATAAAAAGTATAAAAGAAATTGGAAGAATTAATTTCCAAGAAATTTTTGAAAATATAAATGGTGTAGAAAGATTATTAAAAGAAGACCCAGCAGGTATATACGAATATATGGATTATAAAACAAAAATTTATTATAGAAATAAAATAAAAGAAATAGCTAAAAAAACAAAAATTTCTGAACTATATATAACTAAAAAAGCATTAGAATTAGCACAAAAGCATGGCAAAGATTCAGAAAATGATAAAAATAATGAAAATAATAAACCCTCACATATTGGTTATTACTTAATTTCAGATGGTATAAAAGAATTATATAAAACATTACAAACAAACAAAAAGCCCTATTTACCAAAACATAAAGTAGCAATATACATTTCTTTTTTTGTAATAACATCAATAATAATTTCTAGTTTATTATCTGTTTATGTGTATAAACAAGCAAATCTATTTATAGGAATACTAACTTTTATAATAACATTTATACCTATTACACAATTGGTAACACAAATAATACAAAGTATATTAAACAAAATAATAAAGCCAGTATTAGTACCTAAAATGGATTATTCTTGTGGAGTACCAGAACAAGAAACTACTATGGTAATAATACCGTGTATTGTTAAAAGTGGTAAAAAAGTAAAAGACTTAATTTCAAAATTAGAAGTATTCTATCTTGCAAATAAATCAGAAAATATATATTTCACTTTACTTGGAGACACATCTGCATCTGATAAAGAAAACGAAAAATATGATGAGGATATAATAAAAACTGGGATAGAAGAAATAGAAAGACTAAATAAGAAATATCCAGATAAAAAGATGGGAAAGTTTCAATTTATATACAGAAAAAGATTATGGAATGAAGGAGAAAAATGTTTTCTAGGATGGGAAAGAAAAAGAGGATTAATAAATCAATTTAATGAATACTTATTAGGAAACATAGAAAACCCATTTAAGGCAAACACAATTGAAGAAGAAAAGCAAAAAAATAGCTTACCTAAAATAAAATATATAATTACACTAGATTCAGATACAAACTTAATTTTAAATTCAGGGCTAGAATTAATAGGTGCAGCATCACATATATTAAATAAGCCAGAATTAAATAAAACAAAAGATGCAGTAATAAAAGGACATGCATTAATACAACCTAGAGTTGGAATAGATTTAATATCAGCCAGAAAAAGCATTTTCACAAAAATATTTGCAGGTGCTGGTGGAGTAGATATATATGCAAATGCAATATCTGATATATATCAAGATAATTTTGGAGAAGGAATATTTACAGGAAAGGGAATTTATGATTTAGAAACATTTTCAAAAGTATTAAGGGATGAAATTCCAGAAAATACAGTATTAAGCCATGATTTGCTAGAAGGTAATTATTTAAGATGTGCACTTGCTAGTGATATTTTTTTACTTGATGGATGTCCATATAAATATAATGCATTTATTGAAAGACAAAGTAGGTGGATTAGAGGAGATTGGCAAATTATAAAATGGATAATGCCAAATATAAAAACTAGAAGCGGAGTAAAAAAGAAAAACCCATTAAATGTATTATCAAAATTCAAAATAATAGACAATTTAAGAAGAAGCCTAGTAGAAATACAAATTATTTTTACATTACTTATAATGAGTATATTAAAAATATACCTAAATATAAAAATTTGGCCAGTTATGACAGTAATGTTAATAACAATTTTATTACCTTCAATAATTGATATATTACAATATATAACACAAAAAGAATATAAACAAATTAATCACAAATTCTTTGCAAAAACAATATCTAATATAAAAGCAAGTATATTAAGAGGATGTTTTAATTTAGCCTTTTTGCCACATAAAGCATATATTTCGATACAAGCAATAATAAAAACTATTTACAGAATGACAGTATCAAAACAAAATTTATTACAATGGACAACAGCAGAAGAAGCCGAAAACAAAGGTAAAAATGATATTATTTCGTATTATAAATTAATGTTTGCAAATATTATAGCAGGTATTTTAGGTATATTAATAGTATTAGCTATAAAACAAACTACAATAAATATAATATTTTTTGTAATTTGTATTTTATGGCTTATAGCACCTATAATAGCATACTATATAAGTAAGGAAGAAGTTCAAAAAGCAAAAGTTAAAGAATTATCAAACGGAGAAATAGAATATGTAATACAAATTGGAAAGAAAACTTGGGAATTCTTTGAAAAGTATATAAATAAAGAAAATAACTACTTACCACCAGATAATTATCAAGAAGGAAGAAGCCAAAAAATAGTTGATAGAACATCATCTACCAATATAGGGTTAGGTTTAATTAGTATTATATCTGCATATGATTTAGGATATATTAATTTAGAAAAAACACTAACAATGCTAAAAGATATGTTAAATACAATAGAAAAATTGTCTAAATGGAATGGCCATTTATATAATTGGTATAATATAAGAACATTAGAGCCATTATTGCCAAGGTATATTTCAACAGTAGATAGTGGAAATTTTATTGGTTATTTATATATAGTAAAAGAATTTTTAACACATTTAAAAATAAGACAAGAAAGAAATAAAGAAATTAATATAAGTGAAGACACATTAAATGTAATGCTAGAAATAGTAAATAATATTATTAAAAAAACAGATTTTACACCATTATATGATTATGAAAAAAGATTATTCTCAATTGGATATAATGTAGAAGAAAATAAACTTACAGATTCTTATTATGATTTACTTGCATCAGAAGCAAGACAAGCAAGTTTAGTTGCAATAGCAAAACATGATATACCTTCAAAACATTGGCAAAATTTAAGTAGAACATTAACAATAATGAATGGATATAAAGGGTTAGTATCTTGGTCTGGTACAGCATTTGAGTATTTAATGCCAAATGTTAATATAAGAAGGTATGAAGAAAGTTTATTAGATGAATCTTGCAAATTTATGATTATGAGTCAAAAGGAATATGCAAAAAAACTAGGAATACCATGGGGAATATCTGAATCGGCATTTAATTTAAAAGACTTAAACCTAAATTATCAGTATAAAGCCTTTGGAATACCTTGGCTAGGATTAAAAAGAGGACTTGCAGATGAAATGGTTGTATCTTCATATGCAAGTATACTTGCAATAACAGACATTCCAAAAGAAGTAGTTAAAAATTTAAAAGAACTTGAGAAAAATGGAATGTATGGAAAATACGGTTTTTATGAAGCAATAGATTATACACCAGCAAGACTAAGAAGCAAACAAAAATGTGAAGTAGTTAAAACTTATATGGCGCATCATCAAGGGCTTATATTATTATCAATTAATAATTTAATAAATAATAATATTTTGCAAGAAAGGTTTATGGGAAATCCAGACATAAAAGCTGTGGACATATTATTACAAGAAAGAATGCCAGAAGATGTAATTATAACAAAAGAGAAAAAAGAAAAAATACAAAAACTAAAAAATGTAGATTATGAAAATTACAGTTTAAGAGTATTTTCAAAATTAGATTATAGGCTAAATAATTGTAATGTTATATCAAATGATAATTATTCAATATGCGTTAATGAAAGAGGAGAAGGATTTAGCAAATACAAAAATATATTAATAAATAGATATAAAATGACTAATGATTATTCACAAGGAATAGGCTTTTATATTAAAAATATAAGAACAAAAAGAATATGGAATACAATTTATTCAAACTATACAGTAAAACCAGACAAATATGAAGTAAATTTCATGCCAGATATGGATAAATTTATTAGAAATGACGAAAACATAAGTACAACATTAAAAATTATAACAGCACCAGATGATCCAGTAGAAATAAGGTCATTAGAACTAAAAAATCATGGGAATATTGAAGAAACACTAGAAATATCTAGTTATTTAGAGCCAGTTTTATCTACAAAAGAGCAAGATTATTCTCATATGGCATTTAATAATCTATTCTTAAAATATGAATATTTAGAAAATACAAATTCAATATTAATAAAGCGAAATAAAAGAGGAAATAATGAAGCAATTTATTTAGGAGTTAATTTATATACGCAAAATGAAACAATAGGAGATTTAGAATATGAAATAGATAAAGAAAAACTAAATCCAGATTTTGGAATGGGAATTCCTAAAATGATTGAAAATTCAATACCATTTTCTAAAAACTTAGGATTAACAGTTTCTCCAGTAGTTGCAATGAAAAGAACAATAAAAATAAAACCAGGGGAAAAAGCAACATTAAATTTAATAATATCAGTATCAGAAAATAAAGAAAAAATAGAAGAAAACATTATAAAATATATGAATTCAGAAAACACTAAAAAAGCATTTGAATTATCAAGAGTAAGAGTAGAAGAAGAGGCAAGATACTTAGGAATAAAAGGAAAAGATATAGAAATATACCAAAAAATATTGTCATATTTAATTATACAAAATCCAATGAAAAAGATGTATTTAAAAGATAAAAAATCTACACATGAAATAGAAGAACTATGGCAATATGGAATATCTGGAGATTTGCCAATTCTACTTGTAAAAATTAAAGATGTAAATGATTCTTATGTTATTGGTGAAATTTTAAAAGCATATGAATTTTTGAAAGTAAAAAATATAGATATAGATTTAGTAATACTAAACGAAGAAGAAAATGTATATGAAAGATATGTAAAAGAAGCAATAGAAATGGAAATATTAAATAGACAATTAATGTATTTATTAAATACAAAAGGTGGAATTTTTGTAATAAATGCAAATGAAATAGAAAATGAAAAAATATTAGAATTTAAAGCAAATTTAATAGTGGATGCACATGTTGGAAGTATAAAAACATTTATAAAAGAATTAGAAGAAGACTATTTAGAAAAAGCAAAAAAGATAAATTATGAAGAGGAAAACTACAAAATACTACCAAATTTTGAAAAAAGAAGTAATTTAATTAATGTAGAAAACTTAAAATACTTCAACGAATATGGAGGTTTTTCAGAAGATGGAAAAGAATATATAATAAAAATAACAAAAGATGTAAAGCCACCAGTCGTATGGAGTCATGTGCTTGCAAATCAAAATTTTGGAAGTGTAGTAACACATAATAATTCTGGATATACCTGGTATAAAAATAGTAGATTAAATAGGCTTACTAGTTGGAGTAATGATTCTGTTTTAGATACACCATCGGAAATAATATATATAAAAGATCAAGAATATGGCAATTTATGGTCTTTATGTCCAAATATAAATCAAGATGATGAAGAATATTATATAACATATGGATTTGGGTACTCAAAATTCACTAATATTAGAATGGGATTATTACAAGAACAACAAACTTTTATACCAATTAATGATAATGTAAAAGTAAATATATTAAGATTAAAAAATACAACACCAGAGAAAAAAGAACTTAAACTTGTATATTATTTAAAACTAGTTTTAGGTGAAGATGAAACAAAAACAAGTGGATATATAAATTTAGAGTTTGACCAAAATTCAAATATAGTTTATGCAAAAAACTTATATTCCAGTGATATAAAAGATTCTAAGTGCTATATTTCAAGTAGTGAAAAAATAAAATCATTTACAGGAAATAAAAACGCATTTATAGGAAAAGGAACATTAAAAGAGCCTGAAGGATTAAAACAAATAAAATTAGGAAATGAAAATTCATTAGGAGAAATACCTTGTATAGCAATAGAAGTTAATGTCGAGTTAAAAGCTTTTGAAGATAAAGAAATAGTATTTGTATTAGGAGCAGATGAAGCAAAAATACAAGAAATAGCATACAAATATACAATACCAGAAAAGGCAAAAGAAGAATTAGAAAATACAAAAAAATATTGGAACGATTTATTAAGAAAAATTTCAGTAAAAACACCATTAGAATCTATGAATATAATGCTAAATGGATGGCTTGCTTATCAAACAATAGCGTGTAGACTATGGGCAAGATCTGGGTTTTATCAATCTGGTGGAGCATATGGTTTTAGAGACCAATTACAAGATACAATGGGAGTAAAATATATATCTACAGAATTTATGAAAAAACAAATTATAGAACATGCAAGTCATCAATTTATTGAAGGAGATGTAGAGCATTGGTGGCATACACAAACAAATAAAGGAATTCGCACAAGGTTTTCTGATGATTTATTATGGCTTGTATATGTTACAGCAGAATATATAAAGTTCACAGGAGATGCATCAATATTAGAAGAAAAAGTTCCATACGTAAAAGGTGAAGTACTACAAGATGGAGAAGATGAAAGTTACGATATTCATTTACAAAGTAATATTAGTGAAGAAATATATAAACATTGTATACGAGCAATAGATAAAGGAATAAATTTAGGAGAACATGGAATACCCAAAATAGGCTCAGGAGATTGGAATGATGGATTTAGTACTGTTGGAAATAAAGGAAAAGGAGAAAGCATATGGCTAGGATTTTTCTTATATGAAGTATTAGATAGATTTATTCCAATATGTGAAAACAGGCAAGATTTACAAAGTGCAAATAAATATAAGAAAGTAATGGATAATTTAAAAAGACAATTAAACTCTGAAGGCTGGGATGGAAGATGGTTTAGAAGAGCATATACTGATGAAGGAGATATATTAGGAAGTATTCAAAATGAGGAATGTAAAATAGACAGCATAGCACAAAGTTGGTCTGTAATATCTGGAGCAGGAGATAATGATAAAAAATACATTTCTATGGAAAGCTTAGAAAATTATTTAGTAGATAAACAAAATGGTGTAATAAAATTATTAGATCCTGCATTTGAAAAAAGTAAACTAGAGCCAGGATATATTAAAGCATATTTACCAGGAGTTAGAGAAAATGGTGGACAATACACACATGCTGCAATATGGTCAATTATTGCTTGGGCAATGCTTGGTTTTGGTGAAAAAGCAACAGAATATTTTAAAATAATAAATCCAATTGAACATTCAAGAACAAAAGAGGCTACTAACCGTTACAAAGTAGAGCCATATGTTATAGCAGCAGATGTATATGGAGTAGGAAACTTAATAGGTAGAGGTGGATGGACTTGGTATACAGGCTCTAGTAGCTGGATGTATAAAGCTGGAATTGAGTATATACTAGGTTTAAAAATAGAAAATGAAACATTATCTTTAATCCCTGCAATACCATCACAATGGAAGGAATATAGCATAAGATATGAATATAAAACAAGTGTATATAATATAAAAGTGAAAAATCCAAACAATAAAAATACAGGAGTAGAAAAATTTATAGTTAATGGAGAAGAAATAGAAGAAAAAAAAGTAAAACTAATAGATAATGGAAAAATAAATGAAATAGAAGTGTATTTATAATAGAACTAATTAAAATTTTTACACTTAAAAAGAGTTAGGTCATAATATAAATATGAAACAGAATTAATAAAAATCATATAAAAAGTTTCACATTTTAAAGAAAATAATATAATAAATATTGATAAAAGTAATACAATGTATTACAATAATAATGATGAAGGGAGTTGATATTTATGACTATTTCTGTAAGATTAAGTGATAAAGATACTGAATTAATAAAAACATATGCAGAAATAAATAATATCTCATTATCTGATTTAGTTAGAAATGCTATAATTGAAAAAATAGAAGATGAGTACGATTTAGAATGTTATGAAAAAGCAATAAAAGAATTTAATAAAAATCCTAAAACTTATACTATGGAAGAAGTAAAAAAGGAGTTGGGATTATAATGCAATATAAAATAATCTTTTCCGAAAGAGCAAAAAAACAACTAAAAAAATTAGATAGACATATATCAGCATTAATTATTGGTTGGCTTGAAAAAAACATACAAAATTGTGATAATCCAAGAATACATGGAAAAGGATTGGTAGAAAATAAATCAGGTCAGTGGAGATATAAAGTTGGAGACTATAGAATAATATGTGAAATAAAAGACAATGAAGTTGTTGTTTTAGTATTAGAAGTTGGGCACAGAAAAGAAATATACGATAAATAATCTCTTAAAAATTAAAAAAATTTAATCATATATTTGGTACAAGCAACATATAATATAAGTATATAGCGGTATTGGCCAATTATAAAACAAATTTGACATTTAATTTTTAATAGTGTATAATCACATTATCACTTGAAGGAGGGATAATAATTCAAATGATTAAAAATGAGGAAGCATCACTGTCAATAAAAAGAATTGCTTGTATAACTGTTTTACTTATATTTCTATTTGGCGTATGTGTATTAGCAACTAATGTACAATTAACAAATGTTAAAATAATACTTTCAAACAATTATGAAATGAATGTATTAACTACAAAAACAAAGGTATCAGAAGTTTTAGAGGAAAACCATATTGTAGTTTTACCAGAAGAAACAGTTGTACCAAATGAAGAATCTGATATTACAAACAACAAAGTAATTACAATTACAAAAACATCAGAAAATGAAAATGACGTTATAAAATTGGCAGAAGAAAATAGTGAAGTTTCAATGGAACAATTATTAGGAGACTATACACCAATAGTTGAAAAAATTGTTACGGAACAAGTAGAAATACCTTATGAAACAATTACTAAAGATGCACAAAACGCATCAGAAAATTCAACAAGTAAAGTAATAACACAAGGAAAGAATGGATTAAAAGAAATAACATATAAAGTTAAATATAGAAACGATATAGAAATAGAAAGAACTGTACTATCAGAAACAATTATTACAGAGCCTGTAAACAAAGTAGTACAAGTAAATAAAAAAGTAGTTACAACAAGATCAAGCACTGAAAGAACAGCAACTACAAACCCAGCAACAACAGCAAGTAGCACACTTGCAAAAAAAGTAGAAGGTAAAACACCAGTAGTAAAAACATTTAATACATCTGCATATTGTTCATGTAGTAAATGTTGTGGAAAATCAACAGGAATAACATCATCTGGAGCAAAAGCAACATCATGGTATACACTAGCAGCTGGAAGCGGATATCCAATTGGAACAGTAATATATATACCATACTTTAAAAATAAACCAAATGGAGGATGGTTTGTAGTACAAGATAGAGGTGGAGCAATATCTAATAATAGATTAGATGTATATATGGGAACACATTCTCAAGCATTACAATTTGGTAGAAAAACTCTTGAATGTTATGTATATATGTAAAAAATAAAATAAGAATCAAAAATATATTGATAAAAATATAAAATAACAAAAAGCAAATAGAAAAAACTATTTGCTTTTTGTTATATATTACAATAAATAAACTTCTATTTTTATTAAGGAAGAAAGAGTTTTAGGGAATATTATAAACTAAAACTAGAAAAAAGTGTAATAATTGTAACAATAAAGTTATTAAATTTTAATAAACAAAATAAACATAACATCAAACTGAGAAGCCCTAAGGAAAAGAAAAAAAGCTGTAAAAGGAGTGTAATTGACACTTCTTTTTTTTCGTCTATAATAATAATTAATGAAAAAAATAGGGAGGAGACTGTAAATTGGGGCAAGCAGTAACAAAGAAAAATAACCAAATATTCACCATAATAGTTATTTGCATAGTTCTAATATTTTCGAATATCAATTTTACCTCATTTAGTGCAAATACAACAGCACAAGAGCCAGAAGAAAACCAATTCTTAGAACTAAGAGCAGCAGAACTAATACAAAAAGAAGGAGAAAAACCGCAACTTATAATGGAATTATGGGGAAACAACTTGCAATTTAAAGGATTTAATGTGCGATTTTCTTATGATACTGCAATGATAAACCTTTCCTCAATTCAAGATAATCAACTAATAACAGACATAGTTGATATTATGGGAGATCAAAACGAGTACTTTCAATTTGAAGATGAATTTAAAAATTCACTAGACTTTATGCAAATATCAGATGATTTAGGAATACTTGATATTACAATAAGTTTAAACCCACCAGTACAAGAAAGTGAGAACATAGTAGACTTAGGTGATGGAATAGGAAAAGTAGTAGATACAGGAGAAAGTTTGCTAATTGGAAAAATAAGTTTTCAATTAACAGAAGAAAAATTTAATACACAGTGGTTTAATTTAGTAGAAAGCCAAACTAGTTCTCCGTTAACAGGAATAAAAATAAACATAGATGGAACAAATATGTTTGAAAATCAATCAACATTTAGATTTACAGATACACTTGAAGGATCAATAAAAGGACAAATATACACAGCACCAACAGCGAACTTAAAAAAATATACAGCAACAATAAAAGTTTACCCAAGTGATGAAGTAAAGAAAATTATAAATTGGGACGAAGTAGAAAACACAACAGGAGATGACTTACATGACAAGCTACTATCAATAAGTGAAAAAAGAATAAATACAAATGACGATGGAACTTATGAAATGTCACTGCCAATGGGAACATATGACATATTAATAGACAAACCAGGTTATTTAGACCAAATATATACAGAAATTCAAATAAAGCCAGGAGAAACAGTAGACCTAGGATACGCAGAATTATTTGCAGGAGATGTAAATAAAGATGGAATAATAGAAATACTAGATGCATCATTAATTATGAATTCATTTGGAATAATAGAATCAGATATAGCTTATGATACAAAATACGATTTTAATGAAGATAAACAAATAGAAATATTAGATGTTTCACTATTGATGTCTAACTATTCATTAGAAAGAAGTATAGTAAGGGGGAAGGAGTAAAAAATGAAAACAAAAGAAACTTATATTTTTACAAACAAAAGAAAATGCGCATTACTTATAGTAATAATGATACTAATTAATATGTTTTCACCTTATGGAGTATTAGTAAACAAAGTTCAAGCAGCAGAGCCAGCAGAAGGTGAGCCATATTATGAAATATCAATGCTAAGACCAAATTCTGACGAAGGGGTTATTGAAAACTTAAGGAATATAGCTTATGAAGAAGGTGACACAGATGCAGCAAAAGCAGAAGATTCAGCAACATACTTCTACTATTTTGATTATATAAATGGTAATGTAGATTCAATAGATGAAATAGACCAAAAAGCAGTTGTAATGCAACTAAAAATAAAAGGAAGTAGTACAGTAAATGCAGGATCAATAAACATACAATATGATAGTTCAAAAATACAACCAGCATATGATTATATAACAAGAAAAACAGCAGATTTAGAACTTGCATCAACATATGATGAATTTGCTCAAACTGGTTGGGCAATGACAATAGAAGAAACACTTAATTTAACAGATAGCCAAATAACATTAATTGGACTTGTATCAGATAATGGATACATAAAAGATGGAGAAATAGTTGCAACATTTGTATTCAAATTAGCAGATGGATTAACAATAGATGACTTAACAACAGATTGTTTTACAACAGTTCCAACAGGAAGTGTTAATACAGGATTAAGAATTCCATACTTTGTTGAAGGAATTCAATATCATGTAGATGGTAATGACTACCTAAAATTTGATGGATTTAGTGGTGGAGCAGCAAAAGTAGACAAAATAGAAATAAAAACTGAGCCAACAAAAAATAAATACTATCATACAGAAGACTTAGACTTTGCAGGAGGTATAATTACAGTAATATATGATGATGGAGTAACAACAGAAGATATAAACATACAAGAAAAAATAAAAGATGGAAGTATACAGTTAAGTTCAACTACTGCAGATGAAGGTACACAAAAAGTAACATTAACATATAAAGAAAAAACAGTAGAATGGGATTATTATACATTAGACAGTATAAGTGTAAAAAATGAATTAACCAAAATGGAATACGAGCATGACGATGAGGTTGAATTTGCTGGAGGAACACTAGAAGCTGTTTATACACATGGAACAGGAGAAAATAAATTAACACAAGAAGTAGAACTTAATATTACAGATGAATTAGCATCAAAAAATTTAACAGTAAATGATGTATATAGCATAAAAGCAGATGTAGATAATACAACTCTAACTTTTAATTACCACGGAAAAACAATAACTATGGAACTAGATGTTACAGATCCAGTAGATTGGATATCAATATCAAAACAACCAAATACTGTAGTATTCGATGATGGTGAATTAATAGACTTATCAGGTGGAGAAATTACACAACATACAAGAAGTGGAAAAGTAGTAGGACAAGCAATACCAATGACACATCCAAGTGTATCAAAAAGTATAGAAACAGCAGACATTAACCTAATACCAGAAAAAGATAGATGGGATGTTATTGGAGATGATGGGTTACCAACAAACCTAAAAGCAGGAAAACAAGTTGTAACATTAACATATGAAGGAAAAACAGTAGATTTAGAAATAACAGTAAATGATGTAATAAAAGATGTAACAATAACAACACAACCTACTGCAAAAAATAAATATGGAATAACAAAAGATCAATTAGACTTCCATGGACTAGTAGCAACAGTAACTACAAATGGAGGAGGATCATTTACAGTAGAGGCAGATTCACTTAATATAGATACAAGTACATATGTATCAAACACATTAGCAACACAAAACTTTAAAGCATCATATGGTGGTGTAACAGCAAGAAATGAAGTAGAAATAAAATTAACAAATTATATAACAGGAATAACAGTAAACTTTCCAGAAACAACATTTAATTATGGAACAACATTAGATGAAGCAATAAAAAATGCTACATATACAGAAATTTATGCAGACACATCAGAAAATGCAACAAAAAATATTACACCAGATATGGTAACAGGATATAATGGAACACCAGCAGCTTCATTATTTGATGAAAACAATACATATGAAGAAAATTTAAAAATAGTATTAAGCACATCAAACAATGAATTTGACGTATTGCCAGCAACAGCAGATCAAAAAATAACAATAAAAGATGTTATAGATGAAACAAATGCAATTTCAATAAAATTCAAACCAACTGTAATGACATACGAATATGGAGAAGAATTTAAAACAACTGGAGGAGTAATAACAATACATTATAAAAGTGGAACAACAAAAGACTTATCAATGGGAAATGCAAATGTAACAATTACAGAGTTAGATGGAATAACTCCAGTAGATATGGAGCCAGAAGCAAATAACTTCTCTAATGCACAAATGACAAAATCACTAAAAGTAAATTACAATGAAGGTGGAAAAGTATATAGTACAACATTAGAAACACTTACAATACTTGATATATTAACTGGAATAAAGGATTTAGAAGGACAAAAAACACAATACAAACATGCAGATGAATTCCAAACAGTAGGAACATTTACAGCAACATATATATCAGGAAAAGAAGATAGTATAAACCTATCAGAAGCAACATTAAAAGAAACAAATACTGGTAGTGAAGTAAACTTAGAACCAGAAGCTAGCCAATATTCAAATAGAACTGTAACAAAAAATGTAACAGTAAGTTACACATTAAGAGATGTAACAAAAACATTAGCATATGATATTACAATAAAAGACTATGTAACAGGAATTCAAGTTATACCAAATGAAGTAGAAAGAGCTATTTATGATGCACTTAATACAGTTATAACAGACAATGATATAAAATACACTGTAACTTATGCAGCAGAAGGAGTTTCATCCCCAGAAACTCTAGAAGCAAGTATGGTAACAGGATTTAATATCAGTGAAAAAGAACAAACATTAACAGTTACATATGAAGATAATGACACAAATAGTGCAACATATGGAGAAACTTTTGAAAATACACTAAAAGTAACATTATCAGATAAAGTAGATGAAATAACAATAAACTTGCCAACAGTAAATAAAATAAATGACAAAGATGAAGCAGCATTAGAAGCAGCACTAGCAACTGGAAATATAGTAATAAAATATAAAAATGGAGAAACATCAGAGCCAATACCATTAACAAAAGAAATGATAAAAGAAGAAATAAACCTAACTGCAACAGAAGAAGAATATGATGCAAATGGACAAAAAGTAGAAAAAACATTTACAATTGAATATGAAGAAGAAGGAGTATCAGCAACCCCAGCAAGTTATACTCTAACAATAGTAAATGATATAAAATCTATAAGCATATATGATGACAGTGCAAAAGATGAATATAACATGAATGAAGAATTTACTTTAGATGGAGCAGAAATTCTAGTACAAAGAGCAGTAGGAACAGATGAAGTATTGGTAATTAATGATAATTTATCAGACACATTAACAGATGGAAAAATAGTTGTAGATAGTTCAAGTTTCAACAAAGCAGAAGAAGGGTCATATAAAATAGTAGTAAAATACCAAGAAAATGGAATAGCAAAAGAAACAAGCTATCAAGCAAAAGTAAAAGACACAATAATTTCTGTAACAAAAGGAAACAACCCAACTAAAACAGAATATAAATATGGAGTTACAAACTTAGACTTAACTGGAGGAACAATAGTTGTAGTAAAGGGAAGCGGAACAGAAGAAATTCCAATGCAAGATGCAACAGTAACAAAATTTGACAAAGAACAAATAGGAACACAAACAGTAGAAATAGAATACGAAGGACAAAAAATAGAATTCGACATAGTAATAAAAGACTATGTAACAGGAATTGAAGTTACACCAAATACAGCAACAGGAACAGTAAAAGACACATTACAAAGTATATTAACAAATAATAATATTACATACACAGTAACATATGCAAAAGCAGGAGAAAAGCCAGCACAAAATGTTACAGTAGATATGGTATCTGGATACAATAGTGAAACAACAAATGCACAAAACTTAAAAGTAACATATCAAGACCAAGATACAGAAAGTGCTACAAAAGGTGAAGAATTTACTAAAAACTTAACAATAACACTTTCAAACCCTATAGACGAAATAATAATAAACTTACCAACAGTAAATAAAATAAATGATAAAGACGAAACAGCATTTGAAGCAGCACTAGCAACAGGAAATGTGGTAATAAAATATAAAGATGGAACAACACAAGAAGAACCAATACCACTAACAAAAGAAATGATAAAAGAAGAAATAAACCTAACTGCAACAGAAGAAGAATATAAAGCAAATGGACAAAAAGTAGAAAAAACATTTACAATTGAATATGAAAAAGAAGGAGTATCAGCAACCCCAGCAAGTTATACTCTAACAATAGTAAATGACATTAAATCAATAAGCTTAGAAGGAGAGCCAAAAAATATATACAATGTAAATGAAGAATTCGAAACACCAGATGGAAATATTTTAGTAACAAGAGCAGTAGGAAGTAACTTAATATCAATTAAAGACAACTTATCAGATGCATTATCAGATGGAAAAATAGTTGTAGATAGTTCAAGTTTCAATAAAGAAGAAGAAGGAAAATACACAATAGTAGTAAAATACCAAGAAAATGGAATAGCAAAAGAAACAAGCTATAAAGTAGAAGTAAAAGACACAATAACATCTGTAACAAAAGGAAACAACCCAACTAAAACAGAATACAAATATGGAGTTACTGACTTAGACTTAACTGGAGGAACAATAGTTGTAGTAAAAGGAAGCGGAACAGAAGAAGTTTCAATGGAAGATGCAACAGTAACAAGATTTGATAAAGAACAAATAGGAACACAAACAGTAGAAATAGAATACGAAGGACAAAAAATAGAGTTTGATATAGTAATAAAAGACTATGTAACAGGAATTGAAGTTACCCCAAATACAGTAACAGGAACAGTAAAAGACACATTACAAAGTATATTAACAAATAATAATGTTACATACACAGTAACATATGCAAAAGCAGGAGAAAAGCCAGCACAAAATGTTACAGTAGATATGATATCTGGATACAATAGTGAAACAACAAATGCACAAAACCTAAAAGTAACATATCAAGACCAAGATACAGAAAGTGCTACAAAAGGTGAAGAATTTACTAAAAGCTTAACAATAACACTTTCAAACCCAATAAAAGAAATAGTTATAGAAAAAATGCCAAGTAAAATTACATATAAACATGGAGAAGAACTAGTAGTATCAGATGGAAAAATAAGAGTAAATTATGAATCTGGAGACTACAAAGTAGTACCAATGACAAAAGATATGGTAACACAAGCAGATGGTAAAGCAGTAAATATGAGTCCAGAAGGTACAGAATATACTAATGACGAAGTTACAAAAACATTAACAATTAAATATACAGAAGGAAATAAAACTGTAACACAAAATTATGATATAACAATAAAAGACTATACAACAGGAATAATAGTTAAAGGACCACAGAAAGTTAAATATGAAGTTGGAGAAAGCCTTGATTTAACAGGAGCAACTGTACAAAGTATTATGGCAAGTGGAAATGCTAAAACCCCAGTAGCATTAACAAATAGCATGATAACAAATACATTTAATCCAAATTTAGAAGGTGTACAAACTCTAAACGTATCATATGAAGGATTTACAGATAGCTTTATTGTTACAGTAGAAGACAGCATTAAAAGTATTAGTATAGGAAATTCCCCAAAAACACTATACAAATATGGAGAAAGTCTTGATGTAACAGGAGGAACAATAATTGTTATAAAGAGTAGTGGAAATAAAGAAACAATTACTCTAACAGCAAGTATGGTAACAGGATATAACCCTAACAAATTAGGAAAACAAACATTAACAGTAACATACAAAGAAAAAACAGTAAGTTTTGAAGTAAACGTTGAAGACTATGTAAAAGACATAGAAATTACCAAACCAACAAAAGATGTATACAAAATAGGAGAAAGTATTGATTTAACAGGTGGAACTGTTTCAAAAGTAATGGCAAGTGGCACAGCTACATCCCCAGTAGCAATGCAAGACAGCAAAGTAACAATAAAAGGATTTGATACAACTTCTGAAGGTGCTAAATTAATACAAGTAACTTATGAAGGATTTACAAAAACATTCAGTATTACAGTAATAGACGAAATAAAAGAAGCTAAAATAAATACTTTACCAAATAAAACAGAATATCTATATGGAGAAAAATTAGATTTAACTGGAGGTAAAATAGAAATAACAAAAGAAAGTGGCAAAACAACAATTATAGATATGACTAGTGATATGGTAACAGGATATAATCCTAAAAAGTTAGGAAATCAAACATTAACAGTAACATACGAAGGAGAAAAAATAGGCGAATTTATAGTAAATGTAGAAGACAAAGTAGTAGGATTAAAAATTACAGCCCCAAGTAAGACCGACTACGAATATGGAGAAAGCCTAGACCTAAACGGAGGAAAAGTATCTGTAGTAATGGCAAGTGGAGCTATAGAAGAAAGTACAGAAATGACAGCTTCTATGGTTAGTGGATTTGACAGTAAAAAAACAGGAACACAAACTATTCAAGTAGAATACAAAGGTTTAAAAGGAACATTCAAAGTTACAGTTACTGATAAAGTAAAAGGTATAACATTAGAAACTGAGCCAAACAAAGTAGAATATGAATATGGAGAAGAATTAGACTTAACAGGAGGAACAATAAAAGTAATAAAATCAAGTGGAGAAACAATTCTTCCAATAACAAAAAATATGGTAACAGGATATAACCCAAATAAATCTGGAACTCAAATAATTACAGTTACATATGAAGGTTATACAGCAAAATTCATAGTATTTGTAAATGAAGAAATAAAAGAAGATCCAGAACAACCAGTAAACCCAGAGCAACCAGAAAATCCTGAAAAACCAGAAGAACCTGAAAATCCAACACAGCCAGAAAAACCTATAGAGCCAGCTGATCCAAATACCCCAAATAAACCAGCTGACACAGATAATGGAAATAATAATGGCAACAATAATAATAACAACAATAACAACAATAATAACAATAGTAATAATAGCAACAATGCAGTAAATGAAGAGAATAAGAATACCCCAAATTCTGATTCAAATAATACTGCAACAAACCAAAAACCAGAACAAGATTTAGAAAATAATTCTAATAACATAACAGAATCAAACAACCAAAATAATTCACAAGGACAAGATGACCAAAGCCAAATAGTAGAAACAAAACCTACAGAAACATTAGGTGTAAAAGACGAAAAAAATGAGGCTATAAGCCAAGAAAAAATTATAGCAGGTATAGTAGGTATATCAGGATTATTTATCCTATTAATACTAATACTATTCAAACGTAATGTAAAAATTTATGTAGAAGAAGAAGGAAAATTCCAATTAGGAGGTTTCGATAAGCTTACAAATAAAAATAGAAAAATAGATGTAAATAGATGTTTAGATGGAGACACTTATAATAATAGAGTAAAAATACGTTTAAGCAAGGCAATAAGTGAGAAATTAGACCAAAAAGAAATTGAGATAAAACATCGTAGCGAAATAATAAAATATAAGATTGAATACAATGAAAAACCTATTGAAATTATTTTAGAATAGTTAATATAAGGAATGTTTTAAAACTATGGATTTTAGAGAAAAATAAAAGAAGGACAGCTTTTATACACTCTAAGCCTTAGGAAAAAGCAGAACTGTCCCTGCTTTTTCCTAAGAATTCATAATAAAATGATATTAGCTATATTAAAACAGAAGGGAAATGGTATACAATGAAAAAAATTAAGCTAAAGAGATACTTAAATTCATATAATTTAGCTATTTTGTGTTGCATATTAATAGTTGTTATATCTATATATTTCTTTTTTAAGCCAGAAGAAAATAAGATAATAACCCCAAGTGGAATAGAAGTAGTAGACACAAAAACAAAAGAAAATGAAGAAATTTCAGAACAAAAGGCAAAAGAGGCTGCTATAAAGCAGTTTAAAAAGCTAGGAGAAAAAACAAATAAAAATGATTTAACACTAAAAGAAATAAAAAGAAATGGCGAAAAGTATTATTATATAACTTCAAAACAAAACACAATGGAAATAAAAATACAAGGAGGTAAAATAACAAGAATAAATAGTGCCCCAGTAGAAGAATAAGAATAAAAAACAATGCACCTAAACTGTTAGAGTTTTATCTAATAGTTTAGGTGTATTTTTTATGCAAAAAACACAAAGTAAGATATGTGTAAAACATTGAATTCCTTAGGTAAATAAAGAAAATTTTATAGATATGTTACGAAAAAATAATAAAAACGTAAAAAAACATCAAATTTGCTCGAAACCATTAATTTCCGTAAGTATATAACATATATGTATATATAATAAAGTAAATTACTACCATTGAAATATAAAAATAAAAAAAATAAAATAAATGTAAATATTGATATTTACACAAGAAGAGGTAGGGGAAAATGTTTAGTAAAAAGCTTAAAAAGAAAATGAAAAAGAGTTTAGCAATAGTAGCAGGTGGAATTGCTACATTAACAGCAGCAGTTGTTTTAGTGAATAATAGTGAAACAATGATTAAAGTATTAAACTCTAACCAAAAAGAAGAAATACAACGTGCAAGTATTTCTGTTAATAATGCTACAAATGAAACTTTAAAAAATCAAATAAATTCAAGTAGCAAAATAGTTGCAGGAGGAAATCATTTTGTAGCTTTAACTGCAGATGGCAAAGTTTATGGTTGGGGATATAATAACTATGGACAACTTGGAACTGTAGACAATGCTAACAAGTTAGAGCCAGCACAAGCAATAGCTGTAGTTTTGGATGAAGAAGGAAACGTAAAAAAGGATGAAAACAAAAAAAATATAACAGAAGAAATAACAGATGCTATAGATATAGCGTCTGGATATAATTTTACACTAGTATTAAGAAAAGATGGAAGCGTATGGGCAGCAGGATATAATGTGTATGGACAATTAGGCAATAATACAACTACTAGTTCAAATGTTTTTGTAAAAGTAAAAAATGAAAATGGAACAGCCTACCTAGAAAATATAAAAGCAGTATATGCAGGAGATCAAACAAGCTATGCTATATCAAATGAAGGTGATTTATATGCTTGGGGTAGAAACAATGTAGGACAATGTGGATTAGGCACAACATCTTCAATACAATATTTACCATATAAAAGCTTGGGCAATGTTGAGAAAGTTGCATCTGGAACAGAATCTACAATTGTTTTAACAAAAGATAAAAAAGTATATGGAGTAGGATTAAATACAAGTGGACAGTTAGGTGTTGGAAGTATAGCAAATCAAACTACATGGGTAGAAATGAAAGACTCAGATAATGTAGCAGTACTTCAAAATGTAAAAGATATATCAGCAGGAACTTGGCATAAAGTAATACTTAAAGAAGACGGAACAGTATGGTCAGTAGGATTTAATATGTATGGGCAATTAGGTGATGGCACAAGTGGAACAGATGCAAGAAAATCTAACTTAGTACAAGCACTAGATAGTGAAGGAAATCCTTTAACAAATATAGAAGAAATTTATGCATCAGGAAATTCAACATTTGCAATAGATAAAAATGGGCAAGTTTATGCAGTAGGACAAAATACATATGGAGGTTTAATAACAAGAAATGCTACAAACCAAACAAATTTTGTAAAAGTAGATACAAAAGGAAAAGCAGAAAAAATTGCAGCTACAGAGTATGTTGGCTCTGGAAATACAATTTATGGAACAACAGCATGGATAGACGATATAGGAAGAATATATACAGTAGGATATAATGGATATGGACAATTAGGAAATGAAACTACAGAAAATTCAGTTAATTATGAGCCATATAGTATAACAAATATTAGAATTGCACCAAATGAATCAATTGTAAATTTGGCAAAAGGTGAAGCAAAAAATATAACAACATCATTATTAACAGAAAACTTATTAGTAGATAAGGCATTTAATGTAAATTATAATCTTAAATCATTAGATACAAATATTATAACAACAAATGGAAATACAATTACAGCAGTTGGAATAGGAACAACATATATCAGAATAGAAGATAATACTAACAAAATATATGGAAGTATAAAAGTAAATGTAAATGAAACAAAAACTATAGCACGGAAGCAAAGTAGTTGGAGGATATTCACATTTTGTAGCATTAAAATCAAATGGAGAAGTATGGGGCTGGGGCTATAATGTTAATGGAGAATTGGGAATAGGAAATAATGTTAACCAAACAGAGCCAGTACAACCATTAGCAGTAGTTTTAGATGAAGATGGAAATGTAGAAAAAGATGAAAGCGGAAAAGTTATAACAGAAAAAATAACAGATGCAATAGATGTAGTAGCAGGATATAATCATACATTAGTATTAAGAAAAGATGGAACAGTATGGGCTTCAGGATATAATGACTATGGACAATTAGGAAATGGAAATACTGCAAGATCAAATATATTCTATAGAGTAAAACTAAATGCAAATGGAGAATATCTACAAGATATAATAGAAATAGCTGCAGGAAGATATGAAAGCTATGCATTAACAAAAAATGGAGAAGTATATGCTTGGGGATATGGATATAATGGAAATCTTGGAATAGGAGTTAGTGGAAATTCATATACCAGTAATACCTATCCGGTAAAAATGAAAAAAGTTTCAAATATAATGCAAATATCAGCAGGTTATTGTTATACTACAATGTTAAATGCAGATAGTAGTGTATGGGGTGTAGGATATAATGAATATGGTCAACTTGGAATAAATAGTGCTACATCAATAATAAGTTTACCACGACAAATGCTAGATGAAACAGGAAAAGAAGTACTATATGGAGTAAAAGAAGTATCTGCTGGTTATTTACACACAATGGTATTAAAAGAAGATGGAACAGTATGGGGATGTGGATATAACAATTATGGACAACTTGGAAATAATGCCACAGCAAGTAAAGTGTTATTATTAGTACAAACAATAGAGAATATAGAGGAAACAACAGAAGGTGAAACCATAACACAAACACCTATATATTTAACAAATGCAAAACATATTAGAGCATCAGGAAATGGAACATACATATTAAAACAAAATGAAAGTGGAATGTATGTAATAGGATTAAACAGTAATGGACAATTATTTGCACAAGATACAACTACCAAAAAAATTGCAACAAAAGTAGAAAATGATAAAAACTTATTTACAATGACAATGACAAAATCAGAATCAAATCAAGCAGGTGTTATTGTAGATGAAGATGGAATGGTATATACAGTAGGATATAATGGATATGGACAACTTGGAAATGGAACAACAGAAAATAGTTTAACTCCATGGTGTATTAGTAAAAAGAAAATAAATGTAGAAAAAAACATAATTAACTTAGAACAACCAGGAGCAAAAGAACAAATAAAATATAGTACATCTGTAGGATTTAACCTATTAAGAGATGTAGTTCCAGAAGGTAAATTTACATTTACATCAATGGATGAAAATGTTGTAACAGTAAATGAAAAAACAGGAGAAATAACAGCAGTAGGACTTGGTACTACATATGTAAAAGTATATAATGAAAGAAATGACTTATCAGCAGCAGTAAAAGTAAATGTAAATGGAGAAGGAAATATAACTCAGGCAAAAATAGTATCAGGTAAATTACATTTCATAGCACTAAAAGGAAATGGAGAAGTATGGGGCTGGGGATATAATGGTAATGGACAATTAGGAAATGGAAATAATGTTAACCAAACAGAGCCAGTACAAGCATTAGCTGCAGTTTTAGATGAAAATGGAAATGTAAAAAAAGATTCAGCTGGAAAAGTAGTAACAGAAGAAATAACAGATGCAATAGATGTAGCAGCAGGATACCATCAGACATTAGTATTAAGAAAAGATGGAACAGTATGGGCATCAGGATATAACAATTATGGACAATTAGGAAATGGAAATACAGCAAGTTCAAATATATTCTATAAAGTAAAACTAAATGCAAGTGGAGAATATTTGCAAGATATAGTGCAAATATCAGGATATTATTATGAATCATATGCATTAACAAAAAATGGAGAAGTATATGGATGGGGAACAGGTGAAAATGGACAATTAGGAAATGGAACAAGTGGAACTTCTTATCGTGTAAACTTATATCCAGTAAAAATGAAAAAAGTATCAAACATAATACAAGTATCAGCAGGACATTGTTTTACCATAATGTTAGATGCAAATGGAAGCGTATGGAGTGTAGGATACAATGGAAATGGACAACTAGGACTAAATAATAAAGTGGCACAAACCTTACCACAACAAATGCTAGATGAAACAGGAAAAAATGTACTATATGGAGTAAAAGAAGTATCAGCAGGGTTTAGACATACAGCAATATTAAAAGAAGATGGAAGTGCATGGGCAACAGGACAAAACTCATATGGTCAGTTAGGAGACAACACAACAACAGACAAATTAGTTATAGTACCAGTAAAAAGAGAAATACTAACACAAACAGATGAAGATACAGATACTACAACACAAACACCAGTATACGTAACAGATGCAAAACATATATTAGCATCAGGACTAGCAACATATATATCAAGACAAAAAGACGAAACTGGAGAAGCCGGAATGTATGTAACAGGTGTAAATACAAATGGACAGTTATTTACACAAGATATAACATCAAGAACAATTGCAACAAAAGTAGAAACAGATAAAAATATACTAGCAATGTCAGTAACACAAATAGCAGAAGAATATTATACAAACCAAGCAGGAGCAATAGCAGACCAAGATGGAATGGTATATACAGTAGGACATAACGCATATGGACAACTTGCAAATGGAACAACAGAAAATAATATAACACCATGGTGCATAAGCAAGAAGAAAATAAATGTAGAAAAGAACATAATCAACTTTGAAAAAGCTAGAGAAACAGAACAAATAAAATATAATACATCACTAGGATTTAACCTATTAAGAGATGTAATTCCAGAAGGAAAATTTACATTCACATCAATGGACAAAAATGTTGCAACAGTAGATGAAAAAACAGGTGTAGTAACAGCAGTGGGGAATGGTACTACATATGTAAAAATATACAATGAAAGAAATAATTTATGGGCAGCAGTAGAAATAAATGTAAATGGAGCAGGAAATACAACTGGGGCCAAAATAGTAGGAGGTTTACATCACTTTGCAGCATTAAAAGGAAATGGAACAGTATGGACATGGGGATATAATGAATATGGGCAATTAGCAACAGGAAATTATATTAACCAAACAGAACCAACAAGGGCATTAGCAGTAGTTTTAGATGAAGATGGAAATGTAAAAAAAGATGATAATGGACAAATTGTAAAAGAAGAAATAAATGATGCAATAGATATAGCAGCAGGAAATCACCATACAGTAGTATTAAGAAAAGATGGAACAGTATGGGCAACAGGATATAATGAGTATGGACAATTAGGAAATGGAAATACTGCAAAATCAAATTTATTCTACAAAGTAAAATTAAATGCAAATGGGGATTATTTAGAAGATATAGTACAAGTATCAGCAGAATATTCAGAAACCTATGCATTAACCAAAAGTGGAGAAGTGTATGGATGGGGATATGGAAATAATGGAAATTTCGGAATAGGAGTTAGTGGAAACTCATATAATGTTGTATCATATCCAGTAAAAATGAAAAAAGTATCAAACATAATACAAATAGCAGCAGGTCATTGTAATATAGCAATGCTAGATGCAAATGGAAGTGTATGGGTAGCAGGATATAATGGATATGGTCAACTTGGAATAAATAATAAAGCAAACCAAAGCTTACCACAACTAATGCTAGATGAAACAGGAAAAGAAGTACTATATGGAGTAAAAGAAGTAGCAATGGGACGTGACCATACAGTAGTATTAAAAGAAGATGGAACAGTATGGAGTGTTGGAAGAAACACATATTATGAATTAGGAGATAATACAAATGTAGATAAAACACTAATAGTACAAATGATAGAAAAAATAGAAACAGTAACAAATGAAGAAACAAGCGAAACAGAGGATAAAATAACATATATAACAGATGCAAAACACATATATCCAGAAGGATATGCAACATATGTAACAAGACAAAAGGATGAAAATGGCGAAGCTGGAATGTATGTAGTAGGAGTAAATAGTTATGGACAGTTATTTACACAAGATACAGCTACTAAAACAATTGCAACAAAAGTAGAAACAGATAAAGATATATTAACAATGGGATCAACAATACAAGCAGCCGTATCACAAACAACAGCAATAGCAGACCAAGATGGAATGGTATA
>CALXRX010000014.1 GCA_944390975.1 uncultured Clostridia bacterium
GTTATAAAAATATTAAATTTTTTCAAGTTATCAATCGGAAGGAAATCCGATTTACACAACTTTTACGATAGTCTCTTCTCTTCTCTTTTTGTAAAAATGGGGTCTAAAAAATTTTAAGTTCCATTTTTATAACTTTTATAAATAATATTTTTTAATTCAAAGGCTTTTTAAATTTATATTGTCTTTTTTCAAATCCATTATTTTCGTAAAATCTATGAGCATTTAGATTTTGAATCATACTTGTTAACTCTAATGCTCCACAGTCCTCGCTTATTGCATAATCAGTAGCAGTTTGAATTAGCTTTTTTCCTATACCTGTATTTCTACACTTTTCATTTACAATTAAATCATCAATAAAAAGTATGTTCTTTTTCTTTGCTAATCTATTAATTACTCGTGATATAAGAACACCTTCTACTTTATTTTCTTCTATTGCAACAATTCCATAGAAATTACTGTCTTCTAAGCTCTCTTTGTATTTTTGAGCAAATATAGAATATTCTATTTTATTTTCATATAATTCATTTAATAGCTCAAATACACTATCAAAATCTTCTATTTTTATCTTTCTTATTTCCATATTTATAATCTCCTATATAACTTACATTTAGATTTTAATTTTATTTTCAATATATTTTAAAGCATGTTCTTTTATCTTTTGCATTTTTTGTTTTGTATCCATATTCTTATACTCTAATCTATCAACTATTATATTAATATAATTTTTTTCATATATGTATTCTAATCCATATAGATAATTAAAATCAAATATGAAAGCTATATATGATACCCAAAAATCCATATATGTATTTCTATCTTCTCTTACAATAACTTTATCATTCATAAAATCATTAAATATCTTGTCTGAAATTGTATCATTCTCTAAAGTTTCTTTATTAGCATTGTCTATAATATTCTCAAAATCATCTGTTGCTTTTACTCTAAAGTTGTCTACCTTATCTGCATCTCTAATTATCTTTGCATGTAATAATTCTTCATCACTCAAACCATTTTCTATAGCTAATCTATTATGATTTAATATTGATTTAGAAATAATATTATCATATTGTTCATCTTTTATAAATTTCCTAATAAGATTATTTTTAAATAAAATTTCATTTCCTAATATAGCATGATCCGTTGTTTTATTATCTATAAAGCAATCAAAGTTTTTTATTTGCTCAAATCTTCCTATATCATGTAATAAAGCTATTAATTTTGCTAGTTCTATATCTTCATCATTTAATAATAATTTTTTTGAAATATATTCACTTGCATTTACCACTCCATAAGTATGTCTAACTTTTAACTCGTTTTTACCATATTCTAGGTTAAAATCTTTTAAATATTCTTTAAATGCAATACTTGCTTGTTCAAAGTCAATCATTTTAATCTCTCCTCATATCATCTATTATAAAAATATATATTCACATATTAAATAAATATTTCATAACAACAAAATAGTCTGTTTTGAAAAGTTTTGGTTTATCATTCATAAGCTCTTTTATTTCTTCTTTCGTAAGATAAAAAATATTTTCAATTCCATCTTTATCATAATTTATAATTGCTTTCTCATATTTTAATGTGTAGACTGTTTGAAAAGTATTGCTTTCACTAATATATGGATTAAAATATGCTACTTTGTTTAATTTAACATTCTTTATTCCAAGTTCTTCTTCTAATTCTCTATATGCTGCTTGTTCATAGTTTTCTCCTGAATTAACATGTCCTCCAACAGAGAAATCATAACAATTTGGGAAAATTTTTCTATTAGAACTTCTTTTGGGTACTAATATCTTATTTTCATCATTAAATATCAAAATATTTATAAATCTTAATTGATTTTGTTTAATGTTTTTTTGTTCACTTTCTTTGAGTTTTCCAACTACTTCATCATTATCATTAACAATATCAAAATACTCTAGTTCATCTTTCATCATGTTGCATTCCTCTCTGTATATATTTTAATCTTGATGGTAAAATTACCTCTGGTACTAATACTTTTCCATTTTCAATTTGTGCAATAGGTATATATTCTCTATAATTTCTTTGCAGATCTGGACTATCATACATAGGTATTATTACTTGCTCGATTACTTGCCTGATATATTCTTTTTTTATTTCTCGATATTGATTTGGAATTAACTTACTACATTCTTCACTTGATAACCCATACTTTGATTGTAAATCTTTAATTCTAGCATTTCTTAATTGATTATAAGCATATTCTCTTATTTTACTGGTTTTATATTTAGATATATTATTATCGTTTAAGAATAATATTTCATCCCAAGGTACTGTATAAGTTTCATGACAAGCTGAACCATGACTTAAAAATGAACCATCCCAACCTTTTCCTACATAATCAATCATTAATTGCTTTTTTGTTTGATAATCTAAATAAAAACAACCATCTACATCATATGTAGGGCAAAATTTTCCTTTATTCCAATAAATAATAGCTACACCTTTTGTTCCTAATTCTTGTGACTTTTCTTCAATCTGTTTTATATATTCAAAAATGGTATCTCTATTTCCATTTCTTCCACCAATTCCTATAGGAATGTTTCCTAATTGTGTATCTGAACGCATGCAAAAATCATTTTGTTCATTAAATCTATCAAGTAATGTTTGTACTTCTTCTTCATTTTCTATAATGTAAAAATTAGAATATGTAGGTAAATTATATCTCTTGGCAATAAGAAAACCTGATGCTTTACCATAATTAGAAATTTTCTTTATATCATTTACATTATTTCCATCTAACATTTCTTCCTCCAAATTAATATTCATTAAGCTACTTTTATTCCAGTATCTACAACTTCTTTTACAAAAGGATTTGAAACATTTTCATAGTCCTCTGTTGTTATTGGGTGTGGCTCTATTCTAGCATCTATATCCCAAGTCATTCCCATTAAAATAGCCATACAGTCGTAAATATCTTCAAAATCATCTGAAATAACTGCAATATCTATGTCGCTATCTTCGTTTTCTGTTCCTTTTGCATAAGAACCAAATAATATAATTGCTGTAACATTATATTGTTTTTTTATTTCTTCTATAAACTTATTTATACTATCTATAATATCTTTATTTATTGTTCTTTCAACCATTTTCGTACCTCCTGAATATTTTTTACTTGTTCAGATGTATAATCATCTGTGCATTTTTCATCAAAAGTCCTTTTATAATCATCATATCTAGCACTTATATTAAATGTATTTATAGTTTGTATCTTTTCTCTTATTTCTTTTGGTACTTCTAAATTTGCTTTTTGAGAAAGTAAAATTAAATTATGAATTTTAGGTGCTATTGGGTCATCTGGATTATTCTTTGCATATAATCCTTTTAAAAGTTTTTCAATTACCAAATGTCCCATAAATAAACACCAAGTATTCTTTTTTCCAGCTTTCATATAAAGCATTGTGTCATAATCTTCATCTGCACTTTTAAACCAATATTCCATTAAATCTACACTATTCATATATTTTCTTCCTTTCAATCTATTCTTATTATAGCATTAAAGTTAAATTTTTACTACATTTTATTGCCTATTTTTTTAAACTATTTATTTTTTTGTAACCACTCATAAACATCATCTTCATTAAGTTCTCCATGTTTTAGTTTAGTAATTTTTTCTTTAGCCTGTTTTTTCCAAATTTCAAATTCTGCTTTTAATTTTTTATCATCTTTGTTTTTGTTCATAATACCAAATTTTTGTTGATATGTTTTTCTATACTCTGTATATGCAGTTTTTTCTTGTAGTCTTTTATTATAAGAAAGTATTGCTCCCTGTTCTCTACAAGTTTTTCCGTTTTCTTTTGGGTAATCGCAATAAATTTCATCTAGTCTTGAATTTGGTATAAAATACATACCACAATTTTGACATTTCTTAATTGGGTAATTATCTGTTTTTGATAATTCTTCTAATATAGCATAACAAATGCTTGATATATCATTACTTTTATGTGTATTTACCATAGATATAAGCATACCTTCTTCTTTTAGTTTTTTTAATAAGTCAATATCTGCCGAATTTCCTAATTCATCATATTTATTAGAATAATTATCTGCTATTACTTCATCATTTTTTATGTAAGAATATAACTTGCCTTTTCTTTTTATTAGATATACTGCATATCTTTGTGAATGTGTAAATTGCTTTAATTCTTCATCTTCGTTTATATTATATATGTAATTAACTGCATCTGTTATTTGCTCTTGTATGTAAATAAGTTGTTCTTTTAAGTTCTCATATATTTTTTTAGTTGCTTTTAAATATGTTTCATCATCTTCGTATTTTCCTTTTAGTTCAACTTTATAATCTTCATCTACATCTTTCAATATTTCAAATCCATAGGCATAAAAGAAATCTTTATAGGCTGTTTCATAGGTAGATAAATCAGCATTTAGAAATCTTAATAGTAATAATCCAAGCCTTTCTACAAAAGGAAAATATAAAGTACCTGGCTGTTTTAATCCCATATCTGTACCTTCATCTTCTTTCCACTTTATATATCTTGTTCCTCCACCTTTAGTACGACCATTTTTATGATTATCTTTTTCTTTATCGTTAAAATCATATGAGAAATCAGCTTTATAAAAATACATTGGTGTAGAATAATATTCTTTCTTTTCTTCTTTGTTAAACCAAATATAAAAATCATCAAAATGTCTTATGTCTGGTAAATTAATACTCATTTCAATACTTTTCCTCCATTTCTATAAAATTATATTGAGTTTTATTAAAAACAATTTTAACTTTTTTAATAATTGTTATTGACATCTTAATTATATTATACTATAATCAGTTTAATAATACAATACTTTTTGAGATAATTATTGTTTAAAGTTGTAGACAAAAAATTCACTTGCAACTAATCTTAAAAGAAACGGAGGTGATTGAAATAGACAAAGTAACTGAAATAACAAGACTTTTTTATGAAGAACATTTAAGACCAACAGACATTGCAAAGCAAATTGGTGTCAGTAAATCATATATAACAAAAATTATTCAAAAAGGTGAGAGATATATTAAAGAGAAAGAATACAGAGCCGAACAAAGCAAAGAAGGACACAAAGCTTGTAAACGAAATTATATAAATAATAAAAGGCAAGCAGATAAGCAAGAGTACCAAGCAATGATAATACAGATAAATAAAGATAACGAATATTTATCTACTAAAAAGAAACTATCAGATGAAGCATTTTCAAATTGGAACAGAGGAATGTTTAATTATGATAAGCATAGCAGTGATTTAGTATTAAAAAGTGGAATAAATGTAGGTTTTGATGTACCAAGAAAAGTAAGTAATATCGTGAATCCAAGTTGCATAAGAGCAACAGTTTAAATGAAAAATATAAGTAACTAATTTAGCCAACGGATATTAAGGCTATTTTTTTATGCTTAAAATAAGAGTTTTATAAGTATTCCTATTACTTATGGAACTCTTAAATTTAGAAAGGAGAAATCGAGAATGATTTTAAAATGTAAATTCAAAAAGTATGTGCATTATTAGAATGAACAGGAGGATTTAAAGATGAGTGAAAAAGTAAAAAAGAAAAACGAAATTGTTATAGTAAACAGATTTAAAAAAAATAGTGTAGAAAATGTTGCAACTACACTAACAAAGGTTTTTGAAGTATTTTGCAATATACAAATGACAAAGAAATAAAAAAATACAGATTTTAGATAAAATTTAGTTTTCACCTATAATTTAATTATATTTAGGCTATTGATTTTTATATTAACTCATGGTAAATTTAAAATATAAATTATAGGTGGAACTTACTAAAGGAAAATGAGGCAAATTTTGTTAGTAAGTAACACAAGAGAATATAACTGTGCTTTATATTGTAGATTATCTAAAGATGATGATTTACTTGGAGAAAACAACAGTATAACTAATCAAAAAGAAATATTAAAACAATATGCAAAAGAAAACAATCTAAATATTTATGACATTTATATTGATGATGGGTATAGTGGTACAAATTTTGAAAGACCAGATTTTAAGAGAATGATACAAGATATTAAAGATAAAAAAGTAAATATGGTAATTGTAAAAGATACATCAAGACTTGGTAGAGATTATATTGGATTTGGAGAATATGTTGAAAAAATATTTCCAGAACATCAAGTAAGACTAATATCAATATTAGATAATTATGATTCTGCAATAGATAATGGCGTTGCAGATACATTACCATTTAGAGCAGTAATAAATGATTTATACGCAAAAGATATTTCAAAGAAAGTAAAGGCTTCAAAACATAGAAATGCAGTAAATGGTGCTTTTAATGGAAATCGCACACCTTATGGCTACAAAAGGTCTGAAAACGATAGACACAAGCTTGCAATTGATGAAAAATATGCAAAAAATGTAAGAAGAATATTTGATTTATATTTAGAAGGAATTGCATTAAACCAAATTGCTTATACTCTAAATGATGAGCATATTCCAACACCTTCACAAGTATCAGGAATAGGAAGCAATGTATGTACAATATGGAAACCTAGTTCAATAAAACACATTCTAAAAAATGAAGTATACATTGGAAATATGGTACAAGAAAAATGTAAAAGAATTAACTACAAATTAAAGAAACGTATTAAAAATGATAAAAGCGAATGGATAAGAGTCGAAAACACACACGAGCCTATTATTGAAAAAGAAAAGTTTTATGCAGTACAAGATATTTTAGCAAGTAAATCAGAAACAAGAGTAAAATCAAGAAATTTGCTACTAAAAGGATTAGTCGTTTGTAGTGATTGTGGTAAGAAAATGGGAATAACAACACATAGTAGCGATACTGTTTATATGAGATGTCATACCTATGCAATACTTCCAAAACAAAGACTTTGTACCCCACATAACATAAACTATCAAAAATTAGAAAATGCAGTAATTAACGAAGTGCAGAAAATATGTAACGAATATTTAGATAAAAAGAAAATAAAACAAATAATTGATTTAGAACTTGAAAAACAAGAAAGTGAACAAGAAATTAGTACACAAAAAAGTCTTTTAGCAAAATCTATTGAAGTATTAGATTTTCAAATTGAAAAGTTGTATGAAGATAAATTAAATGGACTTATCAATAATGATGATTTTTCAAGAATGTATAATAAAAAAGTACAAGAAAGAGAAGCAACACAAAAAAAGCTAAAAGAATTAAATGAGATTAAATTTGAAAAGCAAACTATTGATTATGAAAAGATTATAAATGATTTTCTAAAGAAGGATAATGTTACAGCATATATGATAAATAGCTTAATAGAAAAAATTGAAGTTGATAATAATAAACAAGCAACTATATACTACAAGTTCAGTGATTTAAATAAATTATCAAAGGTGTCATAAGAAAATGCCAAGAGCATGGTGTTTTGACACCTGTAAATGCTGTTTAGTGAAAATCCCTAAAACCCTTTTTGCTCTCCGAGGGATAAAATTTAATTATTTTTTATAAATTTACATCAAAAAAATTGCTATATTTTTATAATTATAGCAACTTTTTTATAATTTATTTTAATAATTTGCATTCCATTCATTTAAAAATTCTTCAACAAATTTTTTCATAAAATCTGTTCTATTTTCAGCCAATTCTCTTGCTGCTTTTGTATTCATATTACTAGCAAGTTTAAATAATTTTTCATAAAAATGATGAATTGTTGAAGGCGAATTTTCATTTGTTTCAGAATAATTGTTTTTTACCTTTAGTGGTTGTTTACTATCATACATTGGCACATTATGAGCTCCTCCATAAGAAAAGGTTCTACCTATTCCAATTGCTCCAATTGCATCTAAATTATCTGCATCTTGTACTATTAATGCATTTATATCATTAACATTTTCTCCATTCCAATTATAGTTTTCATGAAACTCTATACAGTAACATATTTTATCTATCTGCTCATCTGATAGTGCAATATTTGATAATATTTTTCTAACAATTGGTAGTGAATCTTTTGGAGAAACAAATACTCCTTTCTCCTTTTGCATTATTCTATGAATATCATGTAAAAATGCAGAAATTCCAATAATAATTCTATCTCCCCCCTCTTTTTGTTGTAAGTATAATGCTGTATTCATAGTTCTTTCTAAGTGACCTATATCATGCCCACTAGATTCTTCTTTAAATAATTCAAATATGATTGGTCTTAATTCATTTATTAAATCCTCCAAGATTATCATTCCTCCTTTTATTGTTAACTAGTATATCATATAATTTTACATTTTAAAAGAGAAAACAACTATCACATTGCTTTCTCCTAATTTAATAATTTATACAATTACCGATTTGGTAATTGTTTTATTATGTGTTGTCAAAATTACCCACGCACCTCCTTGGTGTCCTCCTTCTCCTGTTGGATTATATAATGTTACAAGCACTACTACTTGAGGATCTGAAATTGGTGCTACTCCTATAAATGAAGTTACATATTTATTTGTATTTACACCATCTTCTGAAGTACCTGTTTTTCCTCCCACTCTAAAACCTGCTACTTTTGCATTTTTACCAGTACCTTCTGAAACAACACTTTCCATCATGCTTAGTACATCATTTGCTGTTTTTTCATCTATTATTTTTCCTTCTGATACTGGACTTTTTTCTTCTATTTCTCCTGTTTTAGTCTCTATTATCTGCTTTACTACCCTTGGCTTCATTTTTTCTCCTTTATTAGCTATTGCTGATACTGCTGTTACCATTTGTAGTGGAGTAACTTCAAATCTTTGCCCAAAACTAATTGTTGCAAGTTCTACTGGTCCAACTTTATCCTCTTTTAAAAATATTCCTTTTGCTTCTCCTGGAAGTTCTATTCCTGTTTTAGCTAAAAATCCGAACTTATTCAAATATTCATAATATTTACTTACTCCTATTTTTTGCCCTAGTCCTATAAATACAGGGTTGCATGAATTCATTAGTGCTTGCCTTAATGATTCAGCACCATGTGGTCTATAATACCTCCAGCATTTTATACGTACTCCTGCTATTTCAATTCCTCCTGTGCAACAAAATTCTCCTTCTTTATCTGTTGTTGTAATTCCTTCTTGCAATGCAGCTGATGCTGTTATTAGTTTGAAAGTAGAACCTGGTTCATATGTATCTGCAATTGCTTTGTTTCTCCACATTGCTTGAAGGTTTGTTGACCTTTCAGTTGCTGTTAAACTTTCCCAATTTGCCTTTAATTCATCATCTGTTATTTCATAAGGTGTATTTAAGTTGTATGATGGATATGTTGCCATTGCTAATATGTCTCCTGTTTTTGGATTCATCATAACAACATTTCCTCCATCTGTACATGCATTATCTATACATGCCTGTTTTAAATATTTTTCTGCTATTGCCTGTATTGTCATATCAATTGATACAACTATATCTTTTCCATCAATAGCTGAAATATAGTTTTCTCCTTCTTTTCCTATTTCTCCTCCTTTTGCATCTGTTACTTTTATGATTCTACCTTGTGTTCCTTTTAAAATATCTTCATACTTAGATTCTATTCCATCTAAACCTTGATTATCACTTCCACAAAATCCTATAAAATGCGAAGCTAGTTCATTATTAGGATAATATCTTTTGGTATCTTCATCAATATTAATTCCAGTGGTTATATTGTTTTCTTGCATCCAAATTCGCAATTTATCAGTTTTTTCCTTATCTACTTTTTTAACTATAGTCTCAATAGAACTTCTTTTCTTTACTTTAGATAAAGTTGTTTCATAATCTATCTCAAATATTTCACTAAAGGCTTTTGCAACTTTTTCTTTATCTTCTTCTTTAATATTTGTTGGATTTACACTAACCGTTTCTACTGTTGCACTTACTGCTAGTATATTTTTACCTGTTGCATCATAAATTGTTCCGCGTTTAGGGTTTATTTTTCTATCTAGTGATTGCTGCTTGTATGCCATAGCTTGCAATTCCTCACCTTGTACAAATTGGATAAATCCAATTCTTACTATTAGTAAACTTAGTATTAAAAAACTAATAAATAGAGTATATATTATTCTTCTTTTTCTACTAACATTTGTATTTGCAAGCATATAAAAAATCACCTTTTCTTACAATTATTTATTATAATTATATAAAGAAAAGATGATTTTATTACTAACTATTTACCTGTTATAAAGTTTATAACCTTTTGAAACCAATTTTCATTTTCTCCTTGCACAATTTCTTCTGTTGCTGGCTCTATATAGTCCTGTTTTGGAAGATTTATATATACTGTTTGTGAATTTTCTAGTTTTTGCATTCCTAGCATTTCTTTTGCAGCTTGTTCTACAGTTTGCAAGTTAAGATTATTTTCTATATTTACCTCTAATTGCTCATTTTCTTTTTCTACTTGTGCTAAATCACTTTGTAAAGATTTTATTTCTGAAAATTTTTCATTGATAACGGAGTTTCTATAACTTATGGCAAACAAAATAATAAATCCAATAGCAACATATGCTAGCATTTTTACTTGCATTTTTAGTTTTCTTTTTGGTTTTGTTTTTGCTTTACTTTTTGTGTTTGTATTTATTTTTCTAGCTGTACTTTTTTTAGGATATTTTTTCTTTATTGGCTCGTATTCTGGTTGTAATTTCCTAGGACTAGTTTCATATTGATATCTGCTATTATATGCCATAGTTATTTTCACCTCCTTATATTTTTTCTAAAATTCTAAGTTTTGCACTTTTTGACCTCGAATTGTTCTGTTTTTCTTCTTTACTTGCTTCAATTGGTTTTTTATTTATTATTTTTCCTATTTGTTTTGCTCCACATATGCAGTATGGTAAATCTTTAGGACATGTACATTTACCGTAATGCATCATTGTATGCTTTTTTTACTGCTCTATCTTCTAAAGAATGAAATGTTATAATGCAAAGCCTTCCACCTTGTTTTAATCTTTCTATAGCATTTTTTACTGTATTATATAAAGGCTCTATTTCATTATTTACTTCTATTCTTATAGCTTGGAATGTACGCTTTGCAGGGTGTCCTGCATTTTTATCATAATACAGTACTGCTTGTCTAATAATATCTACTAACTCTTTAGTTGTTTCTATTGGAGCTTTTTTCCTTTTTTCTACAATGTTTTTAGCAATTTGTTTTGCAAATTTTTCTTCTCCGTATTCATATATTATTTTTGAAAGTTCTTCTTCTTTATACTGGTTTATTACTTCTTTTGCTGTTAATTTCTGAGTTTGATCCATTCTCATATCAAGTTCAGAGTTTAACATATAACTAAATCCTCTTTTTTCAGTATCTATTTGATATGAAGAAACTCCTAAGTCAAGTAAAATTCCATCAACTTTATCTATTTGTAATTTTTCTAATATTTCTTTTATATCATCATGGTTTCCATGTACATATTTTACATTTGGGTACTGTTTTAATTTCTGCTTTGCAACTTCTAAGGCTTCAATGTCTCTATCTATTCCTATTAACATCCCTTTTGGGGATAGTTTTTTTAGTATTTCTAAACTATGCCCAGCGCCACCTAATGTTCCATCAACATATATACCATCAGGATTTATATTTAACCCTTGTATACATTCTTCTAATAATACTGGTTTGTGCTTGAATTCCAATTATATGCACCTCTTAACAATTTTACATGTATTGCTAAACAGTTGGTACTTTTTTAGAAAAATACCAACTGTTGCAATTTATTTTGTTTTTTCTTTTGTTGTTACATTCTTTATCTTTCGTAAATTTTGATTCTTATGTATTTTTTATTCTTTTGTATCTTAACATCTTTCGTTTTTTATTGTTCTTTAGTTACATATATATTTTTCTTTTGAATACAGTATTGTTTTTAATTGATTTTTTTATCTTTTGTATTTTATAAATTTATCTTTTGTGTTTTTTATTTTGTCTTTTGTGAATTTATATAAACTTTTTTAAAGTTATATACCTAACATTGTCATGTTTTCTGCTATTTCATCAGCAGATATGTTTTCATCACTACTATATTTTTGCCATATTTCTCTATTCCAGATTTCAAGTCTTGTTCCAACACCAATTATAACAATTTCTTTATCTAGTGTTGCATGTTCTCTTAAATTTGCTGGTATTAGAAATCTTCCTTGTTTATCTATTTCGCATTCTACTGCTCCTGATAAGAAAAATCTAACAAAATTTCTTGCATTTTTTTGGGCTAGTGGTAAGGCTTTTAATTTTTCTTCAAAGTTTTTCCATTCTGTTTGTGAATATGCAAATAAACATCCGTCAAGTCCTTTTGTTATTATGAACTTGTCTCCGATGTCTTCTCTTAGTTTTGCTGGCATTATTACTCTGCCTTTGGCATCTACATTATGCTCATATTCACCAATAAACACTTGGTTTCACCTCGCCTCATTTTTAAACCACTTTCTACCACTTTTCTCCACTTCACTTAAATTTTAATATAACTTTTGGGAATTTGCAAGTATTTTTTGAAAAAAAATTATTTTTTCTTTAAATTTATTTTTTGTTTTCTAATATGATTATCTTTAATTTTTATAATTTTACAAAAAAATAAAAAATGATTATCTAAAATTTGTTTTAAATAATCATTTTTTGTTTAGTGTTAATAACCAATAATAACGTAATTATATGTTTGTTTAGATTTTACTTTAGCTTTAATTAAACTTGAACTAAAACTCCATCCTGATGGTAAACCATCACCCTGACCATCTGGAGAAGACCATCTATTTAAATCAGCACTATATATTCTAATATCACCGTTACATTGAGCAAAAAATATTCTTGGTGTAAAACCTATATTAGTTATTTGTATATAATATCCTGAATCACTTATATAATTAACTGAACCTGTTTTGGTTTTCATACCATATGTTGATTTTCCTGCATTTACACCTGCATTATATCCATTGTTATAACCTGTTTTATAGTTTGTAGAATTTGCATTTGCTCTATTGTCAGCTGCTGTTACTCCTGCATTATATCCATTAGTATAACTTGGTCTTGAGTCTAGTGTTCCTCCACTATAATATCCTGCTGGTACTGTATATGTTGTATTGCTTCCTGACCAATTTAAATTTCCTCTATTTGCCATACTTCCTGTTATTTTACTTCCATTTACCCAGGCTGTTTTTCCACTTAGTATATTTCCTGCTGCAGCTGTTGCTGATGTTTGACTTGAAAGTGAATTTGCTGTTACTTTTCCACTTCCATTATGGTATCCTGCTGGTATTGTATAACTTCCTCCTGCATTTAAGGTTTGATTTATTGCTCCTCTGTTTGGCATTGTCCCTGTTAGTCCTACTTCACTTGAGTTTGAAAATGTTTTCCCACTTAATACATCTGCTAATGTTGCATTTCCTGTTGCTTGCTTTTTCTGTAGTTCTGCTATTTGTGTGTTTAAATCACTTATTGTACTTTCTAATTGCTCTTTTGTTTTATTTAAATTATCTACTTGCTGTGTTAAGTTATCTACTTGTTCTTGTAATGCTGCACTATTCCCTTGCTCTTGTTCTATTTGATTATTTAAGTCTTCTATTGTTCCTTCTAGTTCTGTTTTGGTATTGTTTAGGTCTTCTACTGTTTTTTCTAGTTCTTCTACTTTTTGTTGTAGTTCTGCTAGTTCTTCATCTGTTGCTGCATCTCCTCCTGTTGTTCCTCCACCTTGATTATATATTTCATCTATCTTTATTTCATATCCTTCATCTGTTTTTATTGTATTTCCATCTTCTTGTAGTTCTCCATAATTTCCTGCTATTTCTTCTAATTCTTCTTTTGTTAGCCCTGTTCCTCCTTTTTCTAGTTCTTTATCTAATATTGCTAGTTGCATATCTTCTTTTATTGCTGCTATTTCCTGGGCTTCTTTTGCATTTACTGCTTGGGTTATTATTCCTCTATCTCCTAAAGTTAGACTCAAGGTTACTCCTGCAAGTATAAGTAGTATTATTATTGTGATTACTAACGAGATTAGTGTTATTCCTTTTGCTTGTTTTACTAGCTTTTTTCTTACTTCTTTTAAGTTACTGTTTCTTATTTCTTTTTTCATCCGTTCCTCCTACTTTTTTATTTTTCGTCATTTTATCTTTACATCTATTTATTTTCAATAGTTTCAGCACTTTTTAGTTATCACTTTTTTACATAAGTTTTTCTTATATTGAATTATTAGATTATTTTAGCTTCGGGTTATGAGCGAGGTTTGACCAGTTTTTGTAGTTTTGTGAAAATTAGAGTTTTTGTTGGTATTTCAATATTTACAAGAGTTTTTATTTATGGAACATTTGTGCATTTTTAGGGCATTTTTTGGGGTAGATTTTACCCAATTTTTACCCAATGGGTAATGTACGGATGTTCGTAGTAATTTGGCTTTTGTCGATACTTTTTGAAAATGAAAAATTTTAATTTTTAGGAGGATTTAGATTATGAATAATTTGAGAGAAGTTAATGATGATATTTTGAAGGATTGGTTAGATTTTAGAGAAGAAATGGTTTTAGGCACACTTACTAAAGAATATAGAAAACATTATATTTATTTTGATGATATTGCTGAAAACATTTTAAAGAATGTTCCTAAACAGAATCAAAAGTATGTAAAGAGTCAGTTAGATAGACTTGATGAGAATTTTATGGATTATATTTGTTATTGGAATGAAAAGTATTATAGGAATGGCTTTTGTGATGGAGTACAGTTAATAAATAGAAGTTTGAGTTTATAAGCAAAGCCGAGTTATCTCTCGGCTTTGCTTAAACTATGTTCATACATTGTTTCATCTACTCTGCAAATTGCTTTTCTTATTTTTCCAACTAATGCTCTATTTTCTGATGAATAATATGTATTAAAAATTTCTAACAAAATTCTTTTTATAAATAATGTATGTTCAATTATAATTTGATCATCTGCACATATAATTGACTTCAAAAATAGTTCTCGATTATCTTCTTTTAATTCAAAAGATTCATTTATAACACTATTTAAAATAGTGTTAATCTCTTCTTTAGAATTTAATGGAATTTTTTCTTTTTCTCTTCTAATTTCTTTTAATCTTTCTATTACCTTTGTTTTCGCATTAGTTCTAACATTTACATTTTCAATTATCTCAATTCCTTCATCAATAGTACAATTACTTAAAATTAAATAATAATAAACTGGCACAAAACCTGATTTGCAATTGGTTATTTCCTTAATATATTCTTCTGCTTCCTCTGACACATCTTTATCTTTTAAGAATGTTTCTATAATATCAATTTCTGATATTCCTCTTATTTTTATTTTCTCTTTTTCTTCTTTAATAATAATTTTTTCACCATTAATATTTTCTATTTCTCCCATTAATTTTAACGCTGGACTTCCTTTAGTTTCACAAAAATTTCCTTCTTGTATAAATTTTATTTGTTTTAATAATCCCTCATCTATATATATACTCTTAATATTTTTTCCCTGTATATTACCACTTTTCAAATTTAATAAACCGATATTTTCTATTCCTATTCTTGAAGATTTTATTAAATAATCTAGCCACATTCTTTCTTCATTTTTTCTTTTTTTATCAATTATCTCCATTAATTCTGAATATCTAATTTTTTGTGATTTACCAGAATATCTATAATAGATATCTCCATCTTTTAAAGAATATTTTTCTTCTTTTGGATCATAATTTTTTTTACAAATCGCAGGCTTATTTTCCAATTCATGTATATATATTATTCCAAAAAATTTATTTTCAAATTCATAAATACAATGCTCCCACATTATTTCCGGAGAAAAATATTCATTTAAATTTTTAGTAAATTCTTCTATTTTTAAATCTTCAAACATTTTTAAATTTTTAGCTTTTAAACCTATAGGTTCTCTTGGTTTATCTTTTATTCCAAAAATAATATACCCACCATTTCTATTAGCAAAAGATGCTATAGTTCTAAAATACATTGCCATACTTCCAAAATTAAACGATTCTTTGTATTCCAAACTAACACTTTCTCTTCTTATCATTTTATTTTTTTCACTATTTAAAGCAAATAATTCTGATATATTTTCAACACTTAAAGGATCTTTTTTCATATATCGTTCACCTCTTAGTAATTTTTCAAATAATATTCTATTAATTTTATATATTGATCTTGTGCATTCAAACAAGTATCAATTAAATATCCTTTTTCTTTATTAGTTTGATATTGATTTAATCCCCTATAATAAAATAGTTTTTCTTTATCTAAAATAATAAATGGTACTATATTATTTTTTAAACATTCTTTAAAGGCAATTATTCTCCCTACTCTACCATTACCGTCTTGAAATGGATGTATTTTTTCAAATTTTGCATGGAATTCTATTATTTCGTTTATTGTTACTTGTTTTAAACTTTCATACCATTCTAATAATTTTTTCATGTCTCTTTCAACATTTTTAGGTTCTGTAGTTTTTAATCCTCCTACTTCATTAGCTAATTTTTTATAATTTCCTACAACAAACCATTTTTTTCTACTATCTGAGGTTCCTTCTTTTAATATCTCATGAAATTCTTTTATCATTTCTTCTGTTATATTTTTATCTGTTTTGTCTAACATATAATCAACTAATTTAAAATGATTAACTGTCTCTAAAACATCATCTAAGTCTGTAATAGAATCTTTTTCAGCCAATAATGTATTTGTCTCATAAATATATCTAGTCTGATCTTCTGTAAGCTTACTACCTTCAATATGATTAGTATTATATGCAAAAGTTATTTGAGTATTATGATATAAATTACCTTTTAATTTCATATTTTTTTGTTCTCGTAATACTTCTAGTATATTTATCTTAGAAACATCAAACCCATCTTCTCTTAATAATTCATCGACTGAAATTTGAAATAATTCAGCTAATTTTTTTAATGATTCAATATTAGGTTCTAGAGTTCCAGCCTCATATTTGGATACTGTAGCTGGTTTTACTCCTAATATTTCTGCAACTTCCATTTGAGTCATTTTTTTTTCATCTCTGTATTTCTTTATTTTTTCTCCTAACATAATAAAACTCTCCTTTTTGATATAATATAATTATATCATATTGTTTCCAAAAAAGAAAGTTTTATTTTTTGTTTCACACATTTTTTCCAAGATCGAAATACGTAATAAATTTATTACCTTATACATTACCTTTTAGTGATTTTATACTAAATAATCTCTTATATTTAATTATCATTATAGTAATTTATATATATTATAGGTTTATATCCCATTAATCTCACTGTTTTTTTCCAAGAATCAATTTTATTCTTTAGCATTAACATATTTAACTCATTTATATCTACTTTTCCATTTTTTTCTTTCAACTTATTTTTTCTTTCTAAAACAATCCATATAGCAACTGTATCAATTTCTGGAAATTCATCAAGTAATTTAGCTTTGTACATCTTTAAAGAAGAAATAGATTGATCAACAACATAACATAATTTAGATGAAGTATTGCCTATTTTTACAGCATACATAGTCCTATCTCTATATAAGTCCATTCTTTCAACTCCATTATCTATACTTCTATCATAATTTTTAAAGTCATAATTTTCTTCCATTAATGTGTTAAAAACAAATTCTTTATAATATTTCTTTTTTAAAATTGATTCTCCAATGGTTTCTTTATTACTTTGTATAAATTCCTCATATTGTTGCTTTGAATAGTCAAACTTCTTATCATAAACTACTGGTATCTCATTTAAAGAATCATTTAAGTATTTTAAGTAATCTTCATTATATTCATACCATATTCCATTTGATAATACAACTTCTTCTTCATCACTTATAAAATCAACTAATTCTTTTATATTTTTCTTTCCTATAAAATTCCCATCTTGATATAGAATAACTTCAATATCTAATATTTGATTTTTCTCTATTCCTTTATTATTGATAAATGAAATTATAGTTTTACAATTTAAATCTTCTATGTTTTCTTCTTCTCTTCCATATTTAAGTGTATAAATATAATCATTACTATAAAAAATCTCATTTACTCCTATTATATCCATTTCAGAAATCTCTATTTCAAACTCTTCGTTACTTAAATATTCAATTAGTAAATTATCTAGCATCTCTATTCTTTCATCTTGTATTTTATTAAATAACGGTATGTTATGTATTATCTCCTTATTCATCGTTTCTTCTATATAATTTATAATTCTAACAATATTTTCTAAACTATTCTCTTTCATAGAAAATCTAATTGAATTTCCAATTTCTATTGTTCCATTAAATCTTTCTTCATCTTCTTTAGTTTTTATATTAGCTTTTATTTTAGAAAATGATTCCCCACTATCATATTCTAGTTCATTACATTTAATATAAGTATTAATAATTTTATTTCTTTGTCTACTTGGAGATATTAATGCTGTAGTTTTTATATCTTTGTAATCAGATCTTTTTGCAAATTCAAATGGAAATTTTCTATCACAAAATTTGTCTGCAAAGAAATATGCTGTTCCAAATGTCGCCACATATAAAGTATTTTCTACTTTTATTTCAATCAAAGCTTTTGGACTTGAATTAACTGAAATTCCATTTGTTTCAAATTCCTTTAATAACCAATTCCAACTAATTTCTTTTTCATCTTGAGGATGTAACATATATAATGACATTCCAAATTCTCTCCCTTTGCTATCAGTTACATTCTTGATTGATTTAAATTTGAGTTTATCTGCTGCATTACTGGTAAATTCCTCTATCTTTTTATCTTCTATTTTGTATATGTTTAATTTTCCCATATTACTCCCCTTTTTTATATTACCTCAATAGAATTGAAAAAAATGTCGAATTCTGTCATAATTTATAAAAAAGCAAAAATTCTGTATTCACAAAAATTTTTGCTTCTATCTTTCTATTATCTCATTATTTCTTCAGTAATTTTATTTAATTTCTTCTTTATCTTTTCAAAGTCCTCTTCTAAATTTAATACATCAATAAAAATTTCATTATTTCCCATATTGTATTTTGCAGGTTTTATAAAATTTTCATCTGTTTTTGCATACAAAAGCATTCCTTTTACTTTCCCTGTTTGATCAGTATCAGCATTTTTTACATATGTGAAAATTTGATATAGATTATTAGATTTAAATTTTTCGTTATCGTTCATATAATTTTTTTGAAATATTTTTGAATAATATTTGGCATCTATTATTAGCGTTTTACCTTCGTATTGTAATGTAATATCTGTAATCATATTTGGTAATAAAGCTAAACTCTCCTCTTCACATTCAACATTCCAATCAATATGTCTAACTGATGGCTTTAATTGAGGAAAATGAACTTTATAATATTCTAAAATAAATTTCTCATATAATTTATACATTCTTTGATCATCTATGAAATCAGATAATATTATTTTTCCTTCATCTTGAGTTAATATTGTACCATTCACTATGAGATAACATACATTTATTAATACCCTATATGATATATTGTTCTTACTAAATTTTATTGAGTTCCAATTTATTCTTTTTAAATCAATTGTATCAATATCCCCTAAATATTTAATATTCTTTTTTAATTTTTCTTTTATATAAATATTTCTAATCTTATTACTATTTATCAGTAAAATAGCAGTACTCTTTATAATCTTATTCATATATGTATTAATCGAAAATTCATCATATTCACATATTACTTTAGTTGTATTTATCAAATTTAACTTTATTGTTTCATCAATATTGAGTTTTCCTTTTATAGTTGGAGTTTTTTCACTTATCATAATATATTCGTTTTTTAATCCTTTTTTTATTTGCTCTGTTAAACAAATATTAAATATTTCGCAAAACAAATCATATATTGAATCAAACTCTTCTGTGCTTAATGACTTTATTTCTTTCTTCTCTAATCCTCTAAAGGCATAAACCATCATCCAATAAATATTTTTTACATTTTTAATCATTGCTTAATATCCCTCTTAGTATTTCCTTCCAATTATTACACTTATCTTCGTTTTCATACCAATATTCTTCTATTAAAGGTATTAAATCATATTCTACTATTGATTTAATTTTCAAATCATCAATCTGCTCCAAATTACAAAAATATCTATAACCTATATAAAATCCCTCACCTAAACTTGGATCATTTTTTATATCAATATTTAATTCTTTTATTTTTTCAATTAATTTAATCATTTTTTCATTTTGAAATTTTCTAATATATTCTTCAAAATTACTATTATTAAAATCAGGCTCAACTGTATAAAATGCAAATCTGCTTCTTAGTGCATAGTCTATTAATGCTAAACTTCTATCTGCTGTATTCATCATTCCTATTATGTATAAATTTTTAGGTACAGAAAATAATGTTTTAGAATATGCCAATAATAATTCTTGTCCTCTCTTATCTGATTCTATTAACATTAATAATTCTCCGAATATTTTACTTATATTACCTCTATTAATTTCATCTATTATACAATAATATGAATTTTCAGGATCATTTTTAGCCATTTCACAAAACTTAGTGAAAGAACCTTTTTCTATTTTAAATCCACCTTTCTCTTTTGGTCGATATCCCTCTATAAAATCTTCATATGAATAGCTTTGGTGAAATTGAATATTTAAAATTCTTCGTTCATCTTTAGCACCTATAATAGAGTAAACTAATCTTTTAGCCATAAAAGTCTTTCCAACACCTGGAGGCCCTTGTAAAATTATGTTTTTCTTTCTTTCTAATAATTCAATTATTTTATTATATTCTCCACTTTTGATAAAGACTTCTTCATTAAAATCCGCTTCTCTATATGCTTCTACTTTCATAATTTCACTAGGAACTTTTTCAATGTAATTTGTAAAATTATCTTTATTAAAAACAAAATAATAATTATTACTAGTATCTATTCCTTTATATATGCCATTATTAAAAGCCTCCTGAAAGTCTTCTATTTGTGCAAAACAAGATTTTGAAGCACCATGATTTCTATTCTCCCACGCGTTCCATGCAACTATAATTGGTAATCCATGAGTATTTTCATATATTCCCAATAATAAAGTTTTTCTTTCATTTGTTGAAAATCTATTAAATGCTTCGTTATCACAATTTGAACCTATTTGTATTCTTTTTTCACTTTCTCTTTCTCTTCCTCCATTTGATATTCTCCAACAATAAATGTCTAAAATTGTTAACTTATTCTCTGAATCTAACAACCATCCCATATACGGCTGTTGTTGACTTTGTATCCATTCAAACTTATAATTGTTAGAATTCAAAGATTCATGAATAATTTCTTTTATTCTATCTTTTGTTGGTCCTACTGGATCTTCTGCATAATATTTTTCTCCATGTATTCCTAATTGATAATATTCCCCCATCACAAATACTCCTTATTTATAATTTATATAAGGAGTATATCATAAAAATATATTTCTGTAAATTTTATGTAGTAAAATATTGTTTTTTTATTTCTTTTGCTATTATTTTAACTAATAATGGTGGAACAGCATTTCCAACTTGCCTCCATTTTTCTTTATAAGTTCCCAAAATTTCATAGTCATCATCAAATGTTTGAATTCTTTTTATTTCTTCAATCCTTAAAAATCTGTTTTTCCAGTGAAAAGGTCCCATATTATTAGATTGACTAGCTTGTATTGTCCAAGATGGCTTTTCAGGAGAAAGTTTTAGTAAAAATGACCAGTATCTTGATCTCCACTTAAATATTGGATTTGGATATCCTCTTTCCTTTGTAAAATACAAATAATTATCTCCTGGAGGTACAAGTTTTAGTAATTCCTTATGTTTAGAACCTGCTTGCATAACTTTATCTTCTGGCAAATCATAGTCTAAATCACCTATTGCCTCTCCACAAGTAACCCATTTTTTCTTTTTACTACCTTTTTCAATTTTTTCTGGATCACAATACTTTTCTTCAGGAAACACGAATTTTTCTCCAAATTCTTTTTTTACACCAACACAAATAAAACGCTGTCTAATTTGTGGCACTCCATAATCTGCACAATTAATTACTTTATATGAAATTTTATAGCCTAACCTTTCTGATTCATCTTTTAATAAATTGAATGCTGCTTCATGCGGTTTATATACAAATCCAAATACATTTTCAAAAAAGAAAACTTTTGGACTTACTTCTTCTAAAATTCTAAAGTAATTATATAATGTAAATGAATTTTCGTCTTCCAATGCTCTTTTTTTATTCTTTAAATAAAATCTTGACTTTGAATATGCTGGACATGGTGGTCCTCCTACAAGAACATCAATGCTTTTATTTTTTAATAATTTCTTTATCTCTTCGTATTTAACATCTCTTACATCTTTACATTCTACTATTGTGGATTTACTATTTTCTTTTAAAGTTTCACATGCTATGGGCCAATTATCTGTTGCATAAGCTATATTAAAACCTGCTTTTCTAAATCCTAAATCTATTCCTCCACCACCTGAAAAAATACTTAATACATTTATCATAAAACTTCTCCTACTATTCTAAACTATCTTTTAAAAATTCTACCATTGCTTTTGCCATCAAACATGGTACCGCATTTCCAATTTGCTTTTGTATTGAACTTCTACTTCCTTCAAATTTATACCCTTCCGGAAATGTTTGAATTGCTGCTATTTCGGGCACTCTTAACCTTCTTGATTCCCAGTGAAATGGTCCTATCCAAGGCCCTGGTTGTGCAGTAATTGTCCAAGAATATCTATCAGGAGATAATTTTAGTAAGAAATTCCAAAATTTCTTATCTGCAATAAATTTTGGATTTGGGTATCCAGCCCATGCTGTTAAAGCTTTATAATTCATTCCTGGTGGAACTTGTTTTAAGTCATCTGCATACCTACCTTCAACAATTTCCTCAGGCTCAAAGAATTCATCTTTATTATATTTATTTATAAATTCACTCACAGTAGTATATGGTTTTAAGCTTTTATCATTTTTTATTTCAATTTCAGAACCATGTGTTTTTTTAGGTTCTTCTGCTTTAAATTTACCTTTTGTTCCTATTATAAATAATCTTTTTCTATTTTGAGGAACTCCATAATTTAATGCACAAGCTTTTATAATTTTATATTCATATCCTTCATCCTTTATAATATTTATAAATTCATCTATTATAACTTTATTTGTTGGATGTAATAAGCTTTCTACATTTTCAAATACAAATCCATCTGGTTTCAAATCAGTAATAACTCTTAAATATTCATTAACTAATTTAGCCCTTGGATCATTTATACCTCTTCTTGTTTGATTTCCTACCCAATAGCCATTTTTAGAAAATGGTTGACAAGGAGCTCCACCTATTACAATAAATTTATCATATTCTTCATCACTACATAAATTAATTATTTCAGAACTTTTTATTGAAAATAAATCTCCTTCTAAAATCTTTCCTTTGTTCCATTTTTTATTTCTTTTTAAAGTTTTTATGCAATCAGAATCAAAATCTGTTGAAAACATAACTTCTACACCTGCCATTGTTGAACCAATATCCAAACCTCCAGCACCTGAAAACAAACTAATTGCCTTTATCATACCTTCTCCTTTATCAGCTCTAGAGCTGATGTTATATATTTTACAGTTTATATTATATTATTTTAATTGACTTCTGTCAATGTATTTTCAAAAAAAATTCAAAATTATATAAATTTTATAATTGACATCATAAATTTTATAGTTTATAATTTAACTATAATTTATATTATATGGGGGCATGGTATGAATTTATCAGATAAAATAAAAATTTTATGTATAAGATCTAATATAAGTGTTTCTAAATTAGCACGTCTAACAGGAAATACACCACAAAATTTTCATGGCAAAATGAAAAGAGAAAGTTTTACACAAAAAGAATTAGAACTAATTGCTTCAAAAACTAATAGCACTTATAATCCTATTTTTATATTAGAAAATGGAGACCAAATTTAATAATTATAATAACCAAATAAAATATCTTTCTAAATAGCTATTCCAAGCATTGAAGTAAGACATATAAAAAATTACTAAAAAGTGAGTATAAATAATAATGAATATAGATATTAGTAGAGTAAAAATAATTGTAAGAATTCCAGCTGAAAATGCTGAAGAAGTAAGAAATCTAATCTGTGAAGCCGGTGCAGGTATAAAAGAACTATACACTTACTTGAAGTATAGTTCTTTTTTCTTACTATTATACTTTTTTATTACGGTTTATCTCTTGCCACATTTCCAAATCAAGTTTTTTAGCAATTAAATCGCGTATCTTATTTTGCATTTTTATATATAGCTTTTGTTAGGTCTAAAAGTTCTTGTCATTTGCTTTCTGAAATTTGTGTAGCAAATTTACAAATATGTTTTATATCTTTAAGCATACTTTGAATTTCTTTATTATTTTTGCAATATGCATTAATAATTTCAACTTTTCCCTCCATTATGTGGATAATATATCACATTTTTCAAGATTTTTCCATATGTTCTTGCCCATTTCTACAAATTTACGTATAATAAAAAAACAATTTAATGGCCAAGAAACAAATTATACTTACTATTTATTATTAATTATATAAAAAAGAAGATTTAATAGCCAATATAGGATTATCATATAAAACGAATTTTATATAATAATCCTACAATATAAATGTATACTTTATTTTTATTCTATATATAATACACTATAACTTTGTAAGTTTCACCAGAATTAGAAACTGGTAAATATATAGTTGATTTTGTAGTTACATCACTTCCATTATATGAATTCAGAAACCCCATATGAGTTTCAAACTTTCCTTGATTTTCTTTTTTTATTTTTTGTATCTATCATATTTTTCATCAGTTAGTATTTATAATTTACTCCTCAAATTTATTATATTTTGTGCTTACTCCCTTAGCTTTTTCTACTGGATACTTTTTCTTTGTTTTTTCTAACTTTTTTAATATTATTTCTTTAGGATCTACTTCTAGTTTCATAGCCATCTGAATACAATATGTAAATACATCTGCAAGTTCTTCGCATACTTCCTCTTTATTATAATCTTCACTATTCCATTGAAAACATTCCAATAATTCACCAGCTTCGATTGAAATTGATTTAGCTAAGTTCTCTGGACTGTGAAACTTATCCCAGTCTCGTTCTTCATTAAATTGTTTAATTTCTTCCATTACTTCTCTCATTTACTAAACACCTCATAATATTTATAATAACTTTATTATATTTTATATCATAAAATGACATTTTTATCAACTTTATAAGATTTGTGTAAAGTTGTTTTCTAGTTCAATATATTACTTTTAAAATTTACTATTTTTTTATTAATACATTTTTTAACCTTTTTTGTTTTAATTATTAACAAATACAAATTATTGTTTTATAATATTCTCGTAAAAAATATTTAATTGTTTATAATGAATATATTTTAAACTACAAATTAAAACAATTATACGATTAACTATATAAGTATTTTAAATTATTTAAACAACATTTTAAATGTAAAATAGTTAGATTAATAGGAAGTAGTCATTCAGATTATCCATATCATATTTATTTAATTAATTATGGATATCTCTCAACTACAAATGAACTAATTAGAATTTCAAATTACTTAGAATTTAATAGAAGCATACTTGAATTATCTGTTAGTAGTTCAGAAAAATTAGGAGAAAGGAAAATTTAATTATGCAAGAATTAGAATATAAAAAATATGAAAAAATCGGAAATTGGGATTTTTCAGACATAAAATATACTACAAAACAAGATAGCAATTGGAATTTCTACAAAGAAATATCAAGATATTCTAGTAAAAATTCATTAATCTTAGATTTAGGTACTGGTGGTGGCGAAAAAGTTTTATCTCAAATGCCTGATGTAGGAATGATAATTGCAACTGACTTTTCTCCCAAAATGATTGAAACTGCCAACATAAACAAAAAAAATTATCCAAATAAAAAAATTAAATTTGTAACAATGGATAACCTTAATATGAAATTTCCTGATAATTTATTTGATATTATAACAGCAAGACACACTATTATTGATGCTAAACAAATATATAATTGTTTAGCTAATAATGGAATATTAATTATTGAAGGAGTAGACAAATATGATTGCTGGGAACTAAAAAAACTCTTCAACAGAGGTCAATCATTTAATGATAATATTTCAATTAGTCAAAAAGATTATGAAGATTTAAAAAAAGCTGGATTTTCTAAAATAAATATACAAGAAATAGTACAATATGAATATTATAAAACTGAAAATGACTTACTTGCTTTACTTCTTAAAACTCCTATTTTAGACAACTTTTCAGAATTAGATATTTCAAATAATACTCATAAAAATCAAATTGAAACCAATTTATTTAACAAATATATTTCTGAGCATACTACAGATAAAGGAATAGAATTAAAAAGAGTCTTGTATGGAATAGTTGCTAAAAAGTAACTAATTATTAATAAATAATGATGCATTATGAATAAATTCATGAATAGATATTGATTAGTTTAGGAACAAACATAAAATACTTTATCCTAAAGAAGTATTTAACCACATAAGCAACCAAACAAACTTCGTTTGAAGCGTGTGCGATTTAAAACACAAAAAATGACGAAGTTCATTTTTCGTCATTTTATCTTTACATCTATTCATTTTCAATAGTTTCATCTCTTTTTAGTTATCACTTTTTTACATAAGTTTTTATTATTACAGACAAATTTAATTCCTAAATATTTAATAAGACGGAATAAAATTAAAAATTCTATTCCATCTTATTTTACTCTTCTAAACCAAAACTTACACCTAATGCACTATTTATCTTATCAATTATTTTATCATCATCTATATGACCTATTTTCTCCTTTAATCTACTTTTGTCAATTGTTCTTATTTGTTCTGCAAGTACAACTGAATCTTCTTTTAATCCACATGATTCACTTCCCAATTCTATATGTGTTGGTAATTTATTTTTCCCTGTTTGTGATGTTATTGCTGCTGCAATTACTGTTGGACTATATTTATTCCCCATATCATTTTGGATGATAAGTACAGGTCTAATTCCCCCTTGCTCTGAACCTATAACTGGACTTAAATCTGCATAAAACATATCTCCTCTTTTAACTATCATTTTCTTCACTCCTAGTATTACAGTTTTTTTTACTTTTTTTATTAGATATATTTTAAATTTAGTTGAGATTAAAAATATAGTTTTCTATTTTCTAATTACAGGTTTAATTTATTTTATTGCTAATATTTCTCCTTTATTTATACTATTAATTTTTATCTCATTATATAATATGTAGACTAGCACATTTTGGTTAACATCTTCAATTTCCATTTTTATAGGTTTTGCTGTATTTTTATCTATATATAGTTTTTTATTTACACAATATTTATTTGGACTTTGTTCTAATTTAACTTCCATTACAATATTATTCTCATCTTCCTTGTACTTTGATGTATTACTTTCTTTATAATCTTCAATAAAATTATATAAGCATAATGAGTTTTCAGAAATATATTGATAATTTTCGTAAAATTGATTTAACCCAAGTTTTGTATTTTCTATTTTTAAATTTTCTCCATCATATATTGTTATTAACCCTTTTATATTTTCTGGCTCTAGTACTTCTTGTTTAAATATGTTTGGCTCTATATATTGTTGTTTTATCCTATATTTATTCACATTCTTATTGCTTTTAACCTCTAAGCTAATATCCGCTTCATATGAACTAATATTTAAAATATATTCTTCAATACCTTTAGCTGATTTAATACTAGTATTTCCAAATTCTGCAATTTTATAATTATTTTTATAAAAAAATTTAACTATAACTACTAATATAGCTATTATTAAAATAACTAATATAGCTAAAATTATTCTTTTATTTTTCATATACATCACCTTTCAAAAAAGAATAGCTATAGCTATTCTTTTTTATTTATATTCATATAAAATTTAAACATTACAAAAAATAAGATTTTAATAATTCTTGCATTACTGCATTATTGTATTACTACTCTATTGCATTACTATATCACTGCATTACTACTCTATTGCATTACTATATCATTGTATTACTATATTATCGTATTATTGTATTGCAGGTATATATCGCGAATTTTAATTTTAAGAGTTAAACACTTCCTTTAAATAATTTATTAATTCTTCTTTTTCATTTATAGTATTAACTTTTGCTCTTATTTTACTAGCATCATTTATATTTCTTACATAGTATGCCATATGTTTTCTTAATTCTTGTATTCCAACTATCTCTCCCTTATGCTCTACTTCCAATTCTATATGTTCTATAATAGTTTTTAGTTTTTCTTCTAAAGATATTTCTGGTAATTTTTCCCCATATCTAAAAAAGTGTAATAACTTTTTAAAAATCCATGGATTTCCAATTGCACCTCTACCACACATTATTCCATCCACTCCTGTATATTCAAACATCCTTAAAGCACTATCTTCATCTACTACATCACCATTTCCTATAACAGGAATTTTTACATTTTCCTTTACTTTTTTAATAATGTCTAAGTCCACTTCTCCACTAAAAAATTCACTTCTTGTTCTTCCATGAACAGTTATCATACTTGCACCGGCATTTTCTATTATTTTTGCTGCTTCTACTGCAACAACACTTTCTTCATTCCATCCTTTTCTTATTTTTACACTAACTGGAACACTTGAAATCTCTACTACTTCTGTAACAATTTCTTCTATTTTCTTTAAGTCTAATAATAGCTTACTTCCATCGCCATTTTTTACTACTTTTGGTGCAGGACATCCCATATTTATATCTAATATATCTGCAAATTTACTCACATATTCTGCTGCAACTTTTAAAGATTCAATATCACTTCCAAATATTTGGGCTTGAATTGGTCTTTTTTCACCTTCTATTTCCAATATTTTCTTTGTTTTTTCATCATTATAAAATATTGCTTTACTACTTGCCATTTCTGTGCAAACTAATCCTGCTCCGTATTTTTTACATATCATTCTAAATGGCAGGTCTGTTATACCTGCCATTGGTGCTAGTAATATATTATTTTCTAATTCTACATTACCTATATTTAAAGGTTTTATATACATTACATATCCTCCATTTTTTTGTGTACTTTTAATCCACAAATATTGTTTTTTGTCTTCTTCCACTTATATTCAACAATATGCCAATACATATGAAATTTGTTATTAATGAGCTACCTCCATAACTTACAAAAGGAAGTGGTACACCTGTAATAGGTAATAATCCCATAGTCATTCCAATATTTTCTATCATATGAAATAAAAATATTCCAACTATTCCCATAGCTATATATGATCCTAAATCATCCTTTGCCGTTTTTGCTACATACACTGCTTTTGTAATTAATACTACATATAGAATAATTACTAAACCTGCTACAATAAATCCCATTTCTTCACCTATAACAGAAAATATGAAGTCTGTAGTTTTAGGATACAAAAATCCTAATTGTGTTTGATTACCTTTTAATAAGCCCATTCCAAATAATTGACCAGAACCTATAGCAAGTTTTGATTGTATAACATTATATCCGTGCTCCTCTTGGATCTAAATTTGGGTTTAAAAATACATCTATTCTACTTTTTGCATGTGCTGGCAATATAAAGTTATATGCTAGTGGTACAGCTATGGCTATAATAGCAACTGTAACAATTATATATTTTTTATCTATTCCCGCTACAAACAGCATTAATACTGTTGCCATTATAAAAGCTATTGCTGTTCCATAATCTGGTTGTTTTACAATTAATAATACTGGTACTGCTACAATACTTAATATTAAAAGTAATTTTAATGGTTTATTAATTTCGTTTCTTCCTCTTTTTTGAATTATCTCCATTATATATGCTAGGAAAATTACTACAAAAACTTTCGCAAATTCACTTGGTTGAAGCCTTATCCCATCTGTAATATTAAACCAACTTGTAGCTCCATTTACTACTGGCGTAAATAAAACTGCTATTAATAATATAATAAAAATTCCATAAAAAACTGGTGAAAACTTTGCTATAAAATTATAATCAATAAATATAACTATTAGCATTATAGGAATACTAATTGCTGCCCATATTATTTGTTTTTTTAATTCATCATACCCAGTTTCTTGAGTTGCTGAATATAAAGCTATGCATCCTATTACTAATAAAACTATACAGCAAATTAATATTCCCCATTCTACATTTTTTAGAATTCTACTTTTCATTATTCACCTTCTATTTTAAGTCTCATTTTTAAGATTTATTTTTAACCTCTTTTTCTTTATTCTCATCCTTTTTGCTTTCCTGTTTTTTGCTTTTATCTTCCTTTTGCTTTTCATTACTATTTGCATTTTCTTTTTCTTTTATTTCAGGATTAGAATTGTCTTTTTTATCATCATTTTTGTCTTTTTCTTGTTTGTCTTCTTTTTTATTATTCTCTTTACTTTCTAAATCTTTTACTTCTTTTGTTTCTTTTTCTTTTGTTTCTTTTTCTTTTGTTTTTTCCTCTTTAGGTTTTTGCTCTTTTTGTTTTTCTTTATCATCTTTTTCGTTTTTACTATCTTGAACTTTTTTTACTGTATTTACATTTTTTACATTTTCTTTAACGCTAACAATTGGAATATTCGCATATAAGGCTGGAGCTCCGATTGTTCCGTCACCATTTTCTGTATTAGTTAGTCTTACATCTATTGCATTTTCATCAACATCTATATATTTCTTTATTACTTCTATTATTTCTTGCTTCATTAAATCTAAATAATCAGCTGATACATTTGCTCTATCTTGCATAAGAACTAACTGTAATCTTTCCTTGGCTGCATCCTTAGATTTTAGATTTTCTTTTTGTGTTTTCCCTATATTTTTAAAAAAATTTATTATGCTTTCAAACATTCTTCGCTTTCCTCCACTCTTATGTTATTTTATTCCAAATAATCTTTTTAATTTTGCCCAAAATCCTTTTTCTCTACCTGGTATAGTTACTTCTATATTTTCACCTAAAATTCTTCTTGCAATTTCCATATATGCTTTTCCAGAGGGAGCTTTTCTGTTTTGTACAACTGGTTCTCCTTTATTTGTTTGTGTTACTACATATTCATCATCTGGTACAACACCTATTAGTTCTATTGATAATAAATCAATTATATCATCAACATCCATCATTTCCCCTCTTTTTACCATGCTTGGTTTTATACGGTTTATGACTAATTCAGGATTTTTTATTTCAGATGATTCTAATAGTCCAATTATTCTGTCTGCATCTCTTATAGCTGATATTTCTGCTGTTGTAACTACTATTGCACGATTTGCTCCTGCTATTGCATTTTTAAATCCTTGTTCTATTCCAGCAGGACAATCTATTAATATGTAATCAAATTCTTCTTTTAACTTACTTGTTAATTCTCTCATTTGTTCTTCATTTACGGCACTTTTATCTCTTGTTTGAGCAGCTGGAAGTAAAAAAAGTTCTGCAAAACGCTTGTCTTTAATTAATGCTTGTCTTAATTTGCATTTTTCTTCAACAACATCTACAATGTCATATACTATTCTGTTTTCTAGTCCCATAACAACATCTAAATTTCTTAGACCTATATCTGTATCTATTAAAACTACCTTTTTTCCTTGCATTGCAAGTGCTGATCCTAAATTTGCTGTTGTTGTTGTTTTTCCTACTCCACCTTTTCCTGATGTTATAACTATAACTTCTCCCATAAATTTTTTCCTCCTCAAACTTCTTTTAGCGTAATTTTAAATCTTTTTTAGTAATAATATCTTATATTCTTTTTAATCAAAAGTCAATGTATATTAGGCAAAAACTAATATTTTTTGTTAAAATTCAGACTATAAGTACTTAATAGATAATTGTATATAAATATTGAAGAACGATGAGGAGCCATAAGTGGGGACCAATAGAAACTGTTAAAATGTGCAAACATTTTATACAGTTTCATTGGGGAATGGCGACTGTTCAAAATATTTATATACAATTATCTATTAGTTTTAAAAAAATAAATAGACTTAACTGTAAGTATTTTTTATAAAAAACAACAATGAAAGAGATTGTATTAACAACATTCTCCTTCATCGCTGTTTTTTCACCATATAAATGGTTGCTTCTTTAAGAGTTCATCAGATTATACCATGTCTCGACAAATTTTAAATTTTCTTCCAGGCATCCATTGTTCTGATTTAGGATTATACCTCCTATTTCTACTTTTTTTCTTATCCGGCTTACTTCTAGCCAGACCTTAAATTCTGACATATTAAGCTTTAGAATATATCTATAGGTCCGACTAATAAACTCAGCTGTTTCGTAATTAGAAGATATCATACCTATTTTCCTCCATACAAAAGATTTGATTAATAACAACAATTAATATTTTATCACTTTACTAGTAAAAATGTAAAGTCATTTATATTAATTTTGTTATTTTTGCAAACTGTTCAATTGTTAATGCCTCTCCTCTTATTCTTTTATCTATTCCCAATTCTTTTAATATATTTTCTATTTGCTGTTTACTTTCAAATAAATTTGAATTTGATAATGAATTTACTAATGTTTTTCTTCTTTGCATAAATGCATATTTTATTATCTTAAAGAATTTTTCTTCATCTTTTATTTCTATTACTGGTTTCTTTCTTATATTTAATTTTATAACTTCTGATTCTACTTCTGGCTCAGGAATAAATGATGTATTAGGTACTGTTAATATTTCCTCTGCTTGTGAATAGTAATAAACTGTATAAGTTATTGCTCCTGAATTTTTATTGCCTGGTATTGCAGTTAATCTATCTGCTACTTCTTTTTGTATCATTACTGTTATACTTTCTATATCAAGCTTTTCTTCTAATAATTTCATTATTATTGGTGTAGTTATATAGTAAGGTAAATTTGCTACAATTTTTACTTTTTTCAAATCACTATTTTTTTTATTTTCTTTTATTAATTTACCTAAATCAATTTTTAATATATCTTCATTTATAATTTCAAGATTGTTATACATAAAAAACCTATCTTGTAAAACAGTTATCATTCTGTCATCTAATTCAACACATATTACTTTACCCGCTTCTTCTAATAATTTTTGCGTTAGTGTTCCAAGACCTGGTCCAATCTCTATTACTAAATCTTCACTACTAATTTCTGAAGAATTTACTATTGTATCTAATACATTTTCATCTATTAGAAAGTTTTGACCTAGCTTTTTATTGGCTATTATTCCATATTTTTTCATTAAAAATTTTGTTTCATTATATACATTATCCACTATCTTTTCTCCTAAAAATTAAAATCAAAATAAGCATATTTTTCTGTTTTATGGTTTAAATAATTTTCTATTATTTCTTTTGCTTTTGGTGATATTTCTGTTATTCTTCTTGCTTTATTTTTTCCTTTTACTAATGGTATTATATATCTTCTTTTTGCATCAATGCTTATACAATATTTATTTAGTACTGGGTTATCACTTCCATATACTTTTGTAGCTTTTTGAAAATTCTCAACCCCTTCTTGTATTCTTGGAATTCCGCAATTTTTAATTTTTTGTACTATTTCTTTTTCTGAATATTTGTATAAGTCTTTTATTTCAAGCAATCCATTTTTATTCATCTCTTTTATTATGTCTGCTATGAATTGCATTGTAGTTTTATCTTCATTACTTATCCATTTTGGCCAAAGTTTACTTGCATGTTCTAAAAATTTTTCTGCTATTTCACTGTTTTTAAATCCTAATTCTTGCACATTTTCTTCATTTGTTAGTATCTCTATATCTTCATATATTTCTTTTATTATTTCTAAGTCCCAAACTGGTTTGGTGAAATATAGCCCATTAGTAAATGTGTATTCTAGCCTATCTGATGATAATTTTGGCGTATCATTATCTGCAATTGGATAATTATGATAATCTACAACTTCTTCTACTTTTATATTATCTTTATTCAACAAAGACATAATTTCTTTAGAATTCTCAATAATTTCTCTTGTTTTCTCTTCAGTGGATTCTTGTTTTTTATAATCTCCATTCATAAAATCTATGCAATGTTTAAATGTTGGTGTTGCAATATCATGAAATAGCCCTGAAAGTGTTTGCTTTTTATCTTTTGTAAAATTCCATATTATTAGAGCAACTCCTATACTATGTTGTAAATTTGAATATGGATATTTGTTTTCAAAAACATTTGTTAAATCTGTTCCACACCAACAACTAATTTTATCAATTCTTTGCATTTCTCTTGTATTAATATATCCTTGTAAGAATTCTGGCATTTCTGGTGATAATATTTTATAATATGTTTTTATTTCTTCATCTATTTTATTTAAATCATCCATTTTAGTCCTCCATTTTTCTAAATTATACCATAAAATTTATATAAAAACTATTTTATATAATCTAAAAGTTAATTTTTTGTTACTATCCATTCTATAAGTACTTAATTGATAGTTAATTGTATATAAATATTGAAGAACGATGAGGAGCCATAAGTGGGAAATGGCGACTGTTCAAAATATTTATATACTATTACCTTTCAATTTTAAAAAATAAAATAGACTGAATAGTAACAATTTTTTATTCACTTGTTTATATAATTTGTTTTATATGGTTTATTTTATAATTATGTTTATTCAAATACACTTCTATTGCATCAACTCTTATATATTCATTTTCTAGATTTCTTACATATAGGTAATATTTAATAGCTTTTAATAAATGTTTTTGCTTATTAATATCTACTGCTTCTATTGGCTTTCCGAATTTATTATTTGTTCTAGTTTTTACTTCTATAAATACCCATTCTTTGTTATCTTTAGAAATAATATCTATTTCACCTTGCTTACACCTAAAGTTTCTTTCTATTACTTTATATCCATTTTGATTTAGATATTTTACTGCTAATTCTTCTCCTATTTTTCCTATTTCATGTTGTATATACATTTTAATTTTCCCTTATTTTAAATTTATTTCCAACTGTTTGTTCTATAAATCCTTCTAACTCCAGTATTGTTAATATTGGCATTAATTGTGATATGTTTTTTTTAGAAATTTTACATATATCATTTATATGTATTGAAGTTTCTTTTATTATGTTATATATTGTTTCATATTCTTTTGGTATGCTCTGTATTTGTATATTTTCTTGTTTTGTTACTTTGTTATTATCTTTACTGTTTTTTATGCTTTCTTTATTTGTTAATTTTTCATTTTCTTCTATTATTTTTTCATTTTTGTATAATCCTTTTTGGTTTAATAATTCTAGTACTTCATTTGGTTTTATAACTAAATTTGCTCCTTGCTGTATTAATCTATTTGTACCAATTCCACATTTATTATCAACATTACTAGGTAAACAACAAATTATTTTTCCTTGCTCTTTAGCATATTTAGCAGTAATTGATGTTCCGCTCCTATATTCTGCTTCTACTACAAGTACTGCATCTGAAATTCCACTTACTATTCTATTTCTTTTAGGAAAATTACTTGGGTTTGCATCCACATTAGGTGCATATTCACTAATTATACATCCACAATTTGTTAGTATTTTGTGGAATATCCATTCATTTTCTTTAGGATATATCTTATTAAATCCTCCTCCAAGAACTGCTATTGTTTTCCCGTATATTTTCTAAAGCTCCAATATGAGCAAATGCATCCACTCCTATTGCCATTCCACTTATAATGCAAATATCTCTTTTAGCTAATTCTTCTGCAAAATATGTAGCATTTTTTCTACCATATTCTGTACAATCTCTTGAGCCAATTATTGCAACTATATTTTGTTTGTTTAGTAATTCATAATTTCCAAGTACATATAATTCCTTTGGTTTATCTTTTATATTTAATAATCTACCGAGGATATCTATTATCTTTATCGTCAATTTTTATATATTTCATTTTCTATTTCCTTTATTTTTTAATTCTTCCAATACTTTCTATCTAAACTTCTATATTGTATTGCTTCTGCAATGTGATATGGTTGTATATTTTCTTTAAAATCTAAATCAGCTATTGTTCTTGCTACTTTTAAAATTCTTCCATATGCTCTTGCACTTAATCCTAGTTTTTGAAAACCATCTTGTAATATTTTCCTTCCTTTATCATCTAATTTGCAATATTCTTCTATTAATTTGGGAGTTAATTCTGAATTTGAATAAATATTATGATTTCTATATCTTTGAACTTGAATTTTTCTTGCAGTATTTACTCTTTTTCGTATTTCTTGTGATGTTTCTATAGTTGTATTTGAATTTAATTTTTGGTATTTTACAGGAGTAACTTCAACTTGTATATCTATTCTATCTAATAATGGTCCACTAATTCTTCCCATATACTTTTCTATTGATTTTTGGCTACATGTGCATTTTTTACTATTTAAACCATAATAACCACATCCGACATGGATTCATTGAAGCTACAAACATAAAATTGCATGGATATGTTAAACTTGCATTTACTCTACTTATACTTATTGTTTTATCTTCTAGTGGTCCTCTTAATAATTCTAGTGTGTTTTTATTAAATTCTGGCAATTCATCTAAAAATAATAATCCATAATGTGCTAAACTTATTTCTCCAGGTTTTGGTACTTTGCCTCCTCCTACTAATGAACTTGGTGAAACAGTATGATGTGGTGACCTAAATGGTCTTATTGTTACTATTGGGGTGTTTTTTGATAGTTTTCCAGCCACACTATGAATTTTTGTTACCTCTAAGGCTTCTTCAAATGTTAAGTCTGGTAATATGGTTGGAATTCTTTTTGCTATCATTGTTTTTCCGTGAGCCAGGGCTTCCTATTAATAATATATTGTGTCCTCCGTGCAGCTGCAACTTCTACAGCTCTTTTTACATTTTCTTGCCCCTTTACTTCTGAAAAATCTAATACATATTTCCTCTTATTATTAAATATCTCTGTTATATTTGATTTTTCAGGCAATATTTCTTCATTCCCATTTAAATAATTAACTACTTGTTTTAAATTATCTATTCCAATTACATTAATTCCTTCAACTATTGATGCTTCATTTTTATTTTCACTTGGTATAATTATTCTTTTTATTCCTAGTTTTTTTGCTTCTATACACATTGGTAAAATTCCATTTATTTTATTTAGTTTTCCATCTAACGATAATTCTCCTATAAATAAGGTATCATCTAAATTTTGATATCCTATCTCTCCAAAATTCATTAAAATACCAATTGCAATTGGTAGATCAAAAAATGAGCCTTCTTTTCTTGTATCTGCAGGTGCAAGGTTTACAACTATTTTTCTACTTTGAAATTCATAGCTAGAATTTTTAATTGCTGTTCGCACTCTTTCCTTTGACTCTTTCACACTTACATCTGGAAGTCCAACCACTTCCCAACTTGGCATCCCGTGCAGATACATCAACTTGTACTTCTATTAGATATCCTTCTAACCCATGTAATGACATGCTTTTTACAATAGACAACATATATTCTCTACCCTCTTACTTATTTAATTTTACTATAAATTTGTTTGGAAATATTAGATTTTAAGATGCTAAAATCTTTATTAGAATTATAATTTTAATTAATTTTTAGAATTAACAATTTAATACTAACAATTTATAATAATTTTGTCAAGGATTATATAAAAAATATTACAAGATAATGCTTTTTATTTTTTATAAGCATTATCTTGCAATTAAAAACTTAACATTAAAAATTTAACTTATTTGCAATACATAATATGAAGTAGCTACATTATAGTTTGAGTACACATTAATTGTTGCAGTTGCTCCTTTATTCATATATGCAATTACTGTATGATGGTGATGTTTAGTACCCAGATTTTGAGTTGCTGATCCATCAACTGAATTAAGATGATTTGATAAATATACTGTACCATTTACTGAAATACTGGCATATCTATTTTTACCATCACCTGTTCCAGAAGCTGCACCTACTATTAAATATATTCCATTAGCTGGTGCTGTAAAAGTCCATACATCAGGTTTACTTATTGTTCCTGAGCCTTCTCCATATGCGCGAACTGTAAATGTTCTCCATGGAAAATTTGCATTTCCTGCACTATATCCAGCATTATATCCATTAGTATAACTTGGTCTTGAGTCTAATGTTCCTCCACTATAGTACCCTGCTGGCACTGTATAGGTAGTATTACTTCCTGACCAATTTAAATTTCCTCTATTGGGCATACTTCCTGTTATTTTTACTCCATTTGTACTTGTAAATGTTTTTCCACTTAACACATTTCCTGCTGCCGCATCACCTAATGAGCCTTTTATTGTTGCCCACGGTATGTTTAACCAATGTGCTGTTGCATAATATCCATTTGCTGGTATATATACCCATGGTCCATATGTTGTATCAAATCCCCATCTCCCTGATGTTGTAATTGCTGTGCTTCCACTTGTATATGATTTCATTGTTCCTGTTACCTTACTTCCATTTACCCATGCTGTATATCCATTTAATATTTGCCCTGCTCCTGCTGTTGCTGAAGTTTGGCTTGCAAGTGTATTTGCTGTTACTTTTCCACTTCCATTATGGTATCCTGCTGGTATTGTGTAACTTCCTCCTGCATTTAAACTTTGACTTACTGCTCCTCTATTTTCCATTGTTCCTGCTATATTTACATTACTTGAGTTTGAAAATGTTTTTCCACTTAATACATCTGTTGCTACTGCTGTTCCTGTTGATTGCTTTTTCTGTAATTCTGCTATTTGTGTGTTTAGGCTATTTATTGTGCTTTCTAATTGCTCTTTTGTTTTATTTAAACTGTCTACTTGTC
>CALXRX010000015.1 GCA_944390975.1 uncultured Clostridia bacterium
AACACAGAAGTTAAGCTCTCTAGTGCCGAAGATACTTGCGGGTTACCCTGCTGGGAAAATTGGTCGTCGCCAGGTTTTTTATTTTTTTAAGAAATCATACTTAAGAAATTAGAAATAGTTTTTTAAGTATGATTTCTTTACTTAAATTATATGAAATGATATACTAGTTAAATATAATATAAAAATAGGAGAAAAATATGGGAAAAACAATGTGGAAGCCAGGTACTTTTATATATCCAATACCTGCAGTAATGGTAAGTTGTGGAACAATGGAAAAATCCAATATAATAACAGTAGCATGGACTGGAATACTTAATACTAATCCTGCAACAGTATATATAAGTGTAAGACCAACTAGATATTCATATAATTTAATAAAAGATCAAGCTGAATTTGTTATAAACCTTACAAATGATAAGCTAACCTTTGCTACAGATTGGTGCGGAGTAAAATCAGGAAAAGATGTAGACAAATTTAAAGAAATCCATTTAACAAAACAAAAAGCAAATTTTGTTAAATGTCCAATGATAGAAGAATCACCTGTTTCAGTAGAATGTAGAGTTAAAGAAATAAAGGAATTTGGCTCTCATCATACATTTATTGCAGAGGTTTTAGCCATAAATGCTGATGAAAAATACATAGATAAAAATGGAGCTTTTGATATTTCTAAGTGCAATTTAATAGCTTATGCAAATGGTGGATATTATTTGCTTGGAAAGAAAATTGGAAAATTTGGTTTTTCTGTTCAAAAAAAGAAAAAGAATTATGGAAGAAATAGAAATTATAAAAAACAAGATAAGACACTATAAAATTACTAAAATATTAATAATATAAAGAAAAATAAAGAAAAATTAACAAAAATTACTTAAAAAACAGCTATAAATATTGACACTGTCAACTATTTGTGATAAACTATTTTAGCATATTGCTTAGAAGATATGTTCACATCGTTTTTAAAGTAAGGAAAGAAATTACGGAGGTGTATTTAACATGGCTGCAAAAGGACCAAGAGAACACATAACATTAGAATGTACAGAATGTAAAAGAAGAAATTACGTTACTTCAAAAAATAAAAGAAACAATACTGATAGATTAGAAATTGTAAAGTATTGCAAATTCTGTAAAAAACGTACAACCCATAAAGAAACAAAATAGCTATTTTTAGGAGGTTAAAATGGCGAAAGAAACAAAAAGCAAAAAAGAAAATAATAGACATTTTTTTAAGGATTTTAAAGCAGAATTAAAAAAAGTTATTTGGCCAACACCAAAACAAGTGTTAAATAATACAACAGCAGTTATTACAATTGTATTAATAACAGCAATAATTGTTTTCGTGCTAGACATAGCTTTTGAAAAATTAAATACACATGGAATAGATAGATTAAAAAGTGTTATTAGTTCAAGCCAAACAAATAGCATAAGTGAAAATACAGTAAATAGTAATACTGTAGCAGACAATACTATGCAAGGTAATGCAGTTTCACTAGAAAATGCTATTTCAGAATAATCTTAAAATGTTGAAATAAAAAGGAGGCTATTGCTAAATGTCTCAAGAAGAAAAAGAATTACAACCAAAATGGTACGTTGTTCATACATATTCTGGTTATGAAAATAAGGTTAAAACAGACTTAGAAAAAACAATAAAAAATAGGGAATTAGAAGATTTTTTCTTTGAAATAGTAGTTCCTATGGAAGAACAAATAGAAATAAAAGATGGGAAAAGAAAAACTAATTTAAAAAAAGTTTTTCCAGGATATGTTTTAATTAAAATGATAGTAACAGAAGAATCATGGTACATTGTAAGAAATACTAGAGGTGTAACAGGCTTTGTTGGCTCTGGATCAGATCCTATACCACTTACAGAAGAAGAAATAAGAAATATGGGATTTGAAGACACACAAGTAAATGTAGATTATGATGTAAATGATTCTGTAAGAATTACAAGTGGTGCACTAGCAGATTTTATAGGAGTTGTTCAAGAAATAAACAAAGAAAAACACAAAGTAAAAGTGCTAGTATCTATGTTTGGAAGAGAAACACCAGTAGATTTGGAATTTTCTCAAGTTCAAAAAGTAGTTTAAAATAAAAATGAAGATTATAAGTCAAAAGCTAAAAAACAAAAAAATTGACTAAAAATTTTCATTTAAATTTAATATAAAATATAACCAATTAGATTTGTTATTTATAATTAAAAAGGTGGTGAAATAGATGGCAGAAAAAGAGGTTTCAAATATAATTAAATTACAAATAGAAGCAGGAAAAGCAACTCCAGCTCCACCAGTAGGACCAGCATTAGGTTCAAGTGGTGTAAACATTATGCAATTTGTTAAAGAATTTAATGATAGAACAGCAAATCAACCTGGAATGACAATACCAGTTGTTATAACTGTTTACAAAGATAAATCATTTGAATTTATTACAAAAGTTCCACCAGTTGCAGTTTTAATAAAAAAAGCATTAAAAATTGAAAAAGGTTCAGGAAAACCAAACAAAGAAAAAGTTGCAACAATAACAATGGAACAAGTAAAACAAATAGCAGAACAAAAAATGGAAGATTTAAACGCAGCAACACTTGAAACAGCAATGAGTATGGTAAAAGGTACAGCTCGTTCAATGGGTGTTATTGTATCAGAATAATTTAAAAAAATAAAATTATATGGGAGAATAGAAATATTCGTTATTACCAAAGGAGGATTAAAATGAAAAGAGGTAAAAGATACCAAGAAGCTTCAAAACTTGTAGATACTACAAAGTTATATGAAGCAAAAGAAGCTTTAGAATTAATAGAAAAATTCCCAAAAGCAAAATTTGATGAAACAGTTGAATTACATGTAAAATTAGGTGTAGATTCTAAACATGCAGATCAACAAGTAAGAGGTACAGTAGTACTTCCAAATGGAACAGGTAAAACTTTAAGAGTTTTAGTTTTTGCAAAAGGTGATAAAGCAAAAGAAGCAGAACAAGCTGGAGCAGATTATGTTGGAGCAGAAGAATTAATACCTAAAATTGAAAAAGAAAACTGGTTTGAATACGATGTAATCGTTGCAACTCCTGATATGATGGGTGTTGTAGGAAGACTTGGTAAAGTATTAGGACCAAAAGGTTTAATGCCAAACCCAAAATCTGGAACAGTAACTATGGATGTTACAAAAGCAATTTCTGAAATTAAATCAGGTAAAGTAGAATATCGTTTAGATAAAACAAACATTATACACTTAGGATTTGGAAAAGTATCATTTGGTACAGAAAAATTATTAGAAAATTATGAAACAATAATTGAAGCAATAATTAAAGCTAAACCAGCAGCAGCAAAAGGTCAATATATTAAGAGTGTAGCAATGACTACTACAATGGGACCAAGTGTATATGTAAATCAAAAATAAGATAATGAAAAAATAGCCAAAGACAGTAGGCATTATAAGTCCTACCGAGGTATATAAATATAGAGCGGATTTAACTGCTCATGATATACCTCGCAAGGCTATCATGAGTAGTTTTTTATTAATATATAACTAATTTTGGGAGGTGAAATACAAATGGCAAATGAGAAAATTATCAAACAAAAACAAGAAGAAGTAAAAGCACTAGCTGAAACATTTAAAGAAGCAAAGTTAGTACTTTTAACAGATTACAGAGGAATTAATGTTACAGATGTAACTAATTTAAGAAAAACATTAAGAGGAACAAATGCAGAATATAGAGTAATAAAAAATAATATTACAAGACGTGCATTACAAGAAGATGGATATGAAGGTTTAGATGAAGCATTACTTGGTCCTACAGCTGTAATAATTGGAAAAGAAGATTATTTAGAGCCAGCAAAAGCAATATATGAATTCTCAAAGAAAAATGATTTTTATAAAATTAAAGCAGGAATTGTAGAAGGAAAAGTAATGACAGCTGAAGAAATTATTACACTTGCAAAACTTCCATCAAGAGAAACTTTATTATCAATGCTTGCTGGTGCATTACTTGGAAATATTTCAAAACTTGCAGTTGCACTTGATCAAGTTAGACTACAAAAAGAAGCTTAATTATTAAAAGTTAAGCACTAAAAATAAAAAAAATTAATAATTAATAGAATTGTGAACTTAAATCACTAAAAAATAAAATAAAAAATTAGGAGGAATAAAAATGAGTAAAGAAGAAATGATAGAAGAAATCAAAAAAATGACAGTTGTTGAATTAGCTGACTTAGTTAAAGCTATAGAAGAAGAATTTGGAGTATCAGCAGTAGCTGCTGCAGCACCAGCTGCTGGAGCAGTTGCAGGAGGAGCAGCTGCTGAAGAAAAATCATCATTTGATGTAGTATTAAAAGAAGCAGGAGCAAATAAAATCCAAGTAATCAAAGTAGTAAGAGATGCTACAGGATTAGGATTAAAAGAAGCAAAAGAATTAGTTGATGGTGCACCAAAAACAATTAAAGAAGGAGTTTCTAAAGAAGAAGCTGAAGAATTAAAAGCTAAATTCGTAGAAGTTGGAGCAACTGTTGAACTTGCTTAATTAATAAATATAAGAAAAATAAGTTTAAAAACCTTAAATATTATGTGTTTTAATATTTAGGGTTTTTTAATTATATTTAAAAGTATAAAATAGTAAATATTTATATACATTACTATCAATTAAGTGCTTATAGTATGAATTATAACTAAATTTATGAACAATTGGTCAAAAAGTATTGCAATTTTAAGAAATAAATAATAAAATGAATACATTATAAATAGAATATAGAAGTAATAAAACTTTGGAGGAAAAACATGGTTATATTATTAGATGTAATGGGTGGAGATAACGCACCAGATGCAAACATAAAGGGTGCAGTTAAAGCTATAAATCAGATAGAGGCAGAAGTTCTATTAATAGGAAATAAAGATATAATAAATTCTAGAATAAAAGAATTGTATAATAAAAATGATGTATCTGAAATATCTCCTAGATTAAAAATATATCATACAACCCAAACAATAGAAATGTGTGATATTCCAACACAAGCAATTAAGCACAAAAAAGATTCATCCATGGTAGTAGGATTTAATTTACTTAAAGAAGGAAAAGGCGATGTTTTTATTTCAGCAGGAAATAGTGGTGCATTGCTAACAGGTGCTACATTACTAGTAGGTAGAATAAAAGGAATAGATAGACCAGCATTAGCAGGAATATTACCATCTTATAAAAGTAGATTATTATTAATAGATTGTGGCTCAAATACAAATTGCAAACCAATAAACTTATTGCAATTTGCACAAATGGGAAGTATATATTTAAGAAATACATTCAATAAAGAAAATCCAACAGTTGGATTATTAAATATAGGAACAGAAGAAACAAAAGGTAATGAACTAATAAGAGAATCATATAAATTATTGCAAGAAAGAAAAGAAGAGTTAAATATTAATTTTGTAGGAAGTGTAGAAGGAAGAGATGCATTTTCAGGAAAGTTAGATATATTAGTAGCAGATGGTTTTACTGGAAATGTATTTTTAAAAACTGTAGAAGGTGTAGGAAAACTTGTAAAAAGAACTTTAACAGAAAATATAAAAAGAAACATTTTTACAATGTTAGGAGCAGTTCCTGCATTACCATCTATTAATGGGCTTGCAAAAGCAATGGACTATAAGGAATATGGTGGAGCATTATTTTTAGGAGTAAAAAAACCTGTAGTAAAAGCTCATGGAAGTAGTGATGAAAAACTATTTGAATTCACAATAAAACAAGCTGAACAATTTGTAAAAAATAAAGCAGTAGAAAAAATGATTGAAGAATTTCAAAAAGAAAATAATAAAAATGAAAAAATACTTGACAATTAACAAAACATATATTATTGTTTAGGTACTAGATTGTATAGGAAAATTTGAGAGGAGGTGAACTTAAAGTATATGAGTTCAGAAGAAATATTTGAAAAAGTAAAAGAAATTATAGTAGAACAATTAGGAGTATCTGAAAGCACAGTTACAATGGAAGCATCATTTATAGATGATTTAGGTGCAGATTCTCTTGATATAGTTGAATTAATAATGGCACTTGAAGAAGAATTTGATTTAGAAATTCCAGATGCTGATGCAGAAAAAATAGTTTCTGTAAGTGACGTTGTTGACTACATAAAAGAAAATGTATAATAAAAAGAAGGGGAACACCTTTCTTTTTTTTATTATTTATTGTATAATATTGGTAGTTTTTAACAAGTTTTAACAAATGGAGGTGAAAAAATATGGATTTAACTCAGTTTGAAAAAAATATATGTTATACATTTAGTAATAAAGAATTTTTAAGAAATGCACTAACTCATACATCATATGCAAACGAGCAAAATGTTGAAAGCAATGAGAAACTAGAATATTTAGGAGATGCCATATTAGAGTTTGTAACTAGTGAATACTTATACAATAACTATTATAACTTAAAAGAAGGAGAAATGACTAAAGTTAGAGCAAGCGTTGTATGTGAAGAAAGCTTGTATAAAGTAGCAATAAGGCTTAATTTTAGTGATTTCTTGTATTTAGGAAAAAGTGAAATAATTAGCAATGGAAAAACAAGACCAGCAATACTTGCAGACAGTGTAGAAGCGGTAATTGCAGCAATGTACTTAGATGGAGGAATTAAACCAGTTAAGCAATTCATAATTAATAATTTAAAAGAAGCAATAAAAATTGCAAGCCAGAATGTTGGAATGAAAGACCATAAAACAGTATTGCAGGAAAAATTACAAGTGCATGGTGATGTAAAAATAGAATATGAAATTATAAAAGAAACTGGTCCAGACCATGATAAAGAATTTACTGCACAAGTAAAACTAAATGGAAAGGTATTAGCAACAGGAGAAGGAAAATCTAAAAAAAGTGCTGAAATGCAGGCAGCACATAATGCAATTTTAAATAATGAATTCTAAAACCAAAAGGAGGCAGAACATGTTAGAAAATCAAGAAAACATATATATAATACCAATATTTATACCATATATGGTATTTAATCAAGAAAACATATTTCATATTCAAAATAAAGAAGACAATAGTAAAACAAAAGCTATAACAAAACAAAAAGTAAAAAAGATAATAGATACTTACTTAGAAAATCAAAAAGAAGACGTATATAAAGAAGTAGTATTTTGGGGTGGGAATTTTACAAAATTAGACAAAAAATTACAAGAAGAACTTTTGAAACTAGTATATGACTATATAGAAAAAAAACAAATAAATTCTATTGCAGTTACAGCTTCACCAGAAGACATCAATAAAGATTTATTAAAAGAATTAAAAAAATACAAAGTAAAAACAATAGAATTAGATGTACAATCTACAAATAATTATATATTAAAAAAATCTGGAATAAACCATACTTTTGAACATATAAAAAAGGCTTCTAAACTAATTAAGTGGCATGGTTTTAAACTTGGATATAAAATGCTTGTAGGGTTACCTGAAAGTACAAGATTAGATGAATTAAATACTGCAAAAGAATTAGTTAAATTTAAACCTAAAACAATTAAAATTTTCCCTGTATTAGTATTAAAAAATACTAATTTAGAAAAAGAATATGAAGAAGGAAGATATGAGCCAATTACAATAAACCAAGCTGTAGAAATATGTAAAGAATTAGTATATTTATTTAACAGAAAAAAAATAAACATACTAAAAATTGGCCTACAAAGTACACAAATAGTTAATAGTTTAAATAATGTAATAGCAGGACCATATCATGAAGTTTTTGAACAACTAGTACTTGATAGTGTATGGTATGATAGTATAGTAGATAAAATTAAAAAATTTAATGTTAAAGTAAAAGAAGTAGAAATAAAGGTTAATCCCTTAGATGTAAATAGTGTTATAGGATACAATATGGAAAATGCTAAAAAACTAAAAGATGTATATGAGGTAGATATAAAAGTACAACCAGATGAAGGAATAAAAATAGGAAAATCTGAAATAGAAATACTAAAAACATATACAGACTTTAAAGACGAAGAAAAAATAAGCAAATAATTAGAAAAGTATAAATTGCCTATATTTGTAAATAATACAAATATAGGTGATTTTTTATGAGTTTAAAAAAGAAAAAAAGAAAGTTAATTATTAAAAAGTATTCATTTGAATTAATTCAAATAATTATAGGAACTTTCCTTATGGCTTTTGGAGTATCTCAATTTTTATTGCCAAATCAATTATCTTCTGGTGGAGTTACAGGTATTGCTACAATAACGTATTATTTTTTTAATCTCCCAATGGGGTTAACAATATTTGCATTAAATATTCCATTATTTATTTTATCATGGATAAAAAAAGGAAAAAGTTTTGTAATAAAAGGGATATTAGGAACAGGTTTTTTATCATTATTTATAGATTTATTAGATAAATATGCAGTATTAACACAAGATAGACTACTTGCATGTATTTATGGTGGAATAATAGTTGGTTTAGGTACATCAATTGTTTTAAGAGCAGATGCATCAACAGGTGGAACAGATATGCTAGCATATGTTATAAGAGAATATAACCCACAATATAGAACAGGAAATCTAATTGGAACTATAGATATAATAATTATTATTATAAATGTAATAGTATTTAAGCAAATAGAAATAGGACTATATTCTGCAATTGGAATATATATTATGGGAAAAATAATAGATGTTGTATTTGAAGGTGTAAATTTTACAAAAATGATTTATATTGTTTCTGATAAATATTTAGAAATATCAGAAAAAATAGTAGAACATGTAGGAAGAGGAATTACAGGAATTTATGCAAAAGGAATGTATACAAATGATGAAAAAATAATGTTATGGTGTATTGCTTCAAGAAATGAGGCAATGAGAATTAAGCAAATAAGCAAGAAAATAGATCCACGTTCTTTTGTAGTTATATCAAATGCAAGAGAAGCATATGGAATCGGATTTAAAAGAGAGTAAAAATATTGATATAAAAAACCATATATGCTAAAATAAATATGAAAATGAATAAGGAGAAAGAATATGAAAGAGCAAATATTTATTTTAGAAAACTATAAAGCTTTTGAGCCACGTCATATATTTGAATGTGGTCAGTGTTTTAGATGGAATATACAAGAAGACGGAAGTTATACAGGAGTATTTAAAGGAAATGTATTAAATGTAAAAAAAGAAAATAATAAAATAATATTTAAAGGGATGTGCGAAGATAATATTATTAATATTGTAAATGATTATTTTGATTTAGATACAAATTATGAACAAATAAAAGAAAAATTAAGCAAAATCGATAACTATTTAAAACAAAGTATAGAGTTTGGAAATGGAATTAGAATTTTAAATCAGGATTTGTGGGAAACAATTATTTCTTTTATAATATCTGCTAATAATAATATTCCAAGAATAAAAGGAATAATAGAAAGAATTTCAAAAAAATATGGTAATGAAATTATTTGGAATAATCAAAAATATTATACATTTCCAACACCTGAAAGTTTAAATAGAGCAACAGTTGAAGAATTAAGAACTTTAGGACTAGGCTTTAGGGATAAAAGGGTATATGATACAACAAAAATGATAATAAATGGAGAAGTAACATTAGAGGAACTAAAAAATGAAAAAGATACAAATAAATTAAGAGAAAAATTATTAACACTACCAGGAGTAGGGCCAAAAGTTGCTGATTGTATAATGCTATTTGGATTAAAGCGATTTGAAGTATTTCCTATAGATGTATGGGTAAGGCGTGTAATGAATGAATTATATATAAAAAATGAAGATGAAACAAAAGTAAATAAAAAAGAAATAGAAAATTTAGCAATACAAAAATATGATAAATTAGCAGGATTGGCACAACAATATTTATTTTATTGGAAAAGAGAAACAGCTTAAAATTTAATAATTAAAGTATGTAATAAAAGGAGAAACAAATGAAAATAAAAATGGGGATAAAACAAATTATTTGTACTATCATATTTATTTTATTAATAATACTAGCAGGAAAAGTACAAGCAAGTTACAGTGTTGAAGATATGGATATTCAAGCAACAATACAAGAAGATGGCTCAGTAAATGTTAAACAATCTTTAACATATAAATTTAATGGAGATTATAATGGAATATACATAGACATACCAGATGAAATAGATGATAAAGAATATGATGAATATAGGGTACAAACAACATTAAGGGATAGTTTATATAATGCATCAGGAGTTACAATAAATAAAGTATCAGAGGGAGCAAATATATATAAAGAAAAAAGTATAGCACAAAATGGAGATAGTGGAGTATATACACAAACTACTAATAATGGTATGAAAACAGTAAAAATATATAGTCCATCTTCAAATACTAAAAAAACTTTTGTTATAGAATATGTTCTAAAAAACTTATGTGTTAAACACAATGATATTGGTGAATTATATTATAATTTTATTGGTGGAAATTGGCAAACAGATATAAAAAATTTAAATATTGATATATATTTACCTAATAATGAAAACAAAGAAAGTATATATGTATTTGGCCATGGACCATATAATGGTGTATCCCAAATAATTTCAGAAAACAGAGTAAATTTTAAAGTAACAAATATACAAAAAGGGCAATATGTAGCTACAAGAGTATTATTTCCAACACAAAATATAGAAAAGTCTAATAAAACAAGTAATATAAAAGCATTGTCATTAATTTTGCAAGATGAAAACAGTATAATAGAAAATAAGGAAGAAAAAAATAATTTTACGAAAAAAGTTGCAATTTTTGCTATTATTTTACTTATTTATTGGATAGACTTACTAATTATATTTGAGAAAGATAAAAAATACAAAGTAGTAAATACAAATGAAGAGGAATTATTTAATAAATATAATCCATTGCTTGCAGGATGCATTCAAGAAACAAGAACTGTACTTTCAAGGGATATTATAGCTGTAATAATAAATTTAATAAATAAAAAGGTAGTAAATTTAGAATTAATTCCAAAAGCAACAAGAAAAAATAACTATATGTATATTCTAAAAAAAGAAACAAAAAATGAAAACAAAATGGATAATATAGAGAAGTTTATATATACTTGGGTATTTGAAGAAAAGGACGAAATAGAATTAGTAGATAGGCTAAAAAGTTTGCCAAAAGATAAACAATCAAGTAAAAAGTTTGAAGAACTTAATAATATGACACAAGATACTCTAAAAAATATGGGGGCAAATAAAGAAGTACCACTTGGACTTAAAGTATTTAATACATTTTTATTTATAATTAGTATAATTGTAATTTATACACATATAAAGTTTAATGTGTTTAATATATATTCACTTAGTGAATTAGGAAATAAAGTTTTTATATTTATTCTAAACGGTGTTCTTTTATTTCCTATGATAATGGTATTAATATATATACCAATTAGAATATTAGTAATGATAAGACATGGAGTAAATAGAATAACCAAAAAAATATCAGGAAAAAGATTAGTTGCCACAACAATAACAATAATACTTTTAACAGCAATAATAGTTGCAATTACACAATTAATGTTTCCTAATACATTTTTCATAATAGATGAAATACTATTTGCAATTGCATTAATAATTATATTAACAGATAATTTAATGCTAAAAAATTCACCTATTATGATAGAAGATTTTAGTAGATTAAATGCTTTAAAAGATAAATTGGAAAATACATTAATGAGTTCAAGGGATATAGAATATGTTACATTATGGAATGAATATTTAGCTTATTCAATTTCATTTGGAATAGCAGATAAAATAATAGACAAATTAAAAGGATTACACTTAGATGATGACTTAACAAAATTATTAGAAGATAATAACTTCTATGATTATATAAATTCAGATTATTATATATTTTATACATATGCAAGTATGGAATCCAGATTTATGCGAAATTACTCAAGGGCTGTAGGTAGAATGTTAAAAAGTTCAGGAGGAAGATTCTCTAGTCGGAGGAGGCGGAGGATTTTCCGGTGGTGGAAGAGGTTTTTCTGGCGGAGGCGGAAGAGGCGGAGGCCGGAGGAGCATTTTAAAGTTTGTAAAAAATAGGGACACTTAAAAATAAGTTTATCCCTATTTTTATCTTTTCAATACAATTGTTTTGTGATAAAATACTAACAGGTGAAAGCTTAATGAGTTTAAGAATAATATATGGAAGAACTGGAACAGGAAAAAGTCAATTTTGCTTTGATGAAATTAAAGAAAGAATAGAAAAAGAAAAGAAAATTTATATAATTACACCAGAACAATTTTCATTCACTTCAGAAAAAAAATTATTAAACAGTCTAGAAAAAAAGGCTGTTATTAATGCTGAGGTAATTACATTCAATCGTATGGCAAATAGAGTAATGAGTGAAGTTGGAGGGTTAACTAAAACTAATCTTTCTAAAGCTGGTAAAGCAATGCTAATATATAGTATATTAACAAACAAAAAAAGTGAACTAAAATTTTTAAACAAATCAGACGAGAATATAGATTTAATTAGTACTATAATAAAAGAATTTAAAAAACATAATATAACAGTAGAAAAATTAAGTAATACTTTAGAAAATGTAGAAGACCAATACTTAAAACTAAAAATAAATGATATTTATATGTTATATGATATGTACAATAAAGAAATACAAAACAAATATATAGATGAGGAAGACACACTAACCATACTTAGTAAAAAATTAGAACAAACAGACATGTTTAACAATTCAGTAATTTATATAGATGAGTTTGCAGGATTTACAACACAAGAATATGAAATAATAAAAAACTTGCTAAAAGTAGCAAAGCAAGTAAATATTACTATGTGTATAGATAATATAAAAACTGAATCTAACAAAGAAACAGATATATTTTATGATAATAAAGAAACAGTAAATAAAATACTTGATATAGCAAAAACTGAAAAAATAAATATAGAAAAAGAAGTAAATCTAGTAGAACTAAAAAGGTTTAAAACAGAAGAACTACAGTATTTAGAAAAAAATTTATATAATACAAAATATGAAAAATATGATAAAAAAGTAAATAACATAGAAATATTTTTAGCAAAAAATCAATTTTCAGAAATAGAAAACATTGCAAAAAAAATAATACAACTTGTAAGAGATAATAATTATAGCTATAGTGATATATCAGTTATTACCAAAAATTTAGATACATATTCAAATATAATTAAAGCAGTATTTAGTAAATATGATATACCAGTATATATTGATGAAAAGAAAGAATTAAGCAATAATATATTAGTAAAATATGTGTTATCAATTATAGAAATATTTTCTAAAAATTGGTCATATGAAGCGGTATTCAATTATTTAAAAACAGGGTTAGCTAGTATTAATACAAGTGACGTATTTCTATTAGAAAACTATTGTATTCAATATGGAATACGTGCAAATAAATGGTACAAAGAAGATTGGAAAATTGCAAAAGATGATGAGCAATTAGAAAATTTAAACAACTTAAGAAAAAAAATAGTAGCACCATTATTAAAGTTTAAAGAAAATTTAAACAGAGTAAAAAGTGTAACAGAAATTTCAAAAGCATTATATGATTTCTTAATAGAAAATAAAATTGACGAAATTTTAAATTATAAAATAAAAGAATTAGAAGAAGCTGGGAAAATAGAATTAGCATCTTCATATAAAATTAGTTGGGATACATTAATGCAAGTACTAGATGAAATTGTACTAGTACTAAAAGATGATAAAATATCATTTGACGAATATGCAAAAATATTAAAAATTGGATTACAAAATAGTGGATTAGGAAGTATACCAGCAAGCCTTGACCAAGTTATTGTAGGAGATGTAGATAGGTCTAGAACTCATAAAGTTCGAGCAGCATTTATTATTGGGTTAAATGATGGAGTATTTCCAAGTATAAATAATGATGAGGGATTTTTAAATGATAATGACAGAATATATTTAAAAGAAAAAGGAATAGAACTTGCTAAAAACAGTATGGAACTTCTATTTAATGAGAACTTCAATATTTATAAAGCTCTTTTAGTACCAGAAGAAAAATTGTATTTATCATATGCATCTTCCCAAATAACTGGAAAATCTTTAAGACCTTCTATTATTATTTCTAAAATAAGAAAAATGTATAAAGAAATAGAGCAAAAAAGTGATATTATAAATCAAGAAGAATATATAACAACAAAAAAAGCTATATTTGATGAATTATTAATTAATATAAGAAAATTAAATGATAAAGAACAAATAGATAAAATTTGGTATGAAATATTTAATATATACAAAAATGATGAGGAATACAAAACAAAATTAGAAAATGCAATAAAAGGATTAAACTACACAAATAAGCCAGTTAAAATAAATGAAGATAATTTAAAAAATTTATATGGTAAAGTTTTAAATACAAGTATTTCAAGATTAGAACAATACAAAAGATGTGCTTTTTCCTTTTATTTGAAATATGGCTTAGAATTATCAGATAAAAGCTTGTTTAAAATAGAAAGTTTAGATACAGGAACTTTTATGCATGATGTAATAGACGAGTTTTTTGACCAAGTAATTCAAAGACAAATAAAACTTGTTAACATACAAGATGAGGAAATAGAACAAATAGTAACAAGTATAATAAATGAGAAATTAACTTTAAATAGAAATTACATATTCACAGGATCAGCAAGATTTAGAAGTCTTACAAATAGGTTAAGAAAAGTAATATTAAAATCTATGAAATATATTATACAAACATTAACAGCAAGTGATTTTGAGATATTTGGAAATGAAGTAGAATTTAAAAAAGATAAGAAATACAAACCAATTCAAATTGAATTAGAAGATGGTAAAAAAGTTGAAATTACAGGAAAAATAGATAGAATAGATATTGCAAAAACTAAAGATGGAAATTATGTAAGAATTATAGATTATAAATCTAGCATAAAGAATATAGACCTAAATGAAGTATTTGCAGGTTTACAATTGCAATTACTTACATATTTAGATGCAATAACTAAAATTGAAGATGTAATACCTGCAGGTATATTGTATTTTAATTTATTAGATCCAATTATTAAGGCTAATCAAAACATGACTAATGAAGATATTGAGCAAGAAATAAAAAAGCAATTTAAAATGCAAGGATTAATACTTGCAGATGTAAATGTAGTAAGAATGATGGATAAAAACTTAGAAAAGGGAGCATCAAATATAGTACCAGCATATATAGATAAAAATGATGAACTAAGTAAAACAAGGTCTAGTATTGTTACAAAAGAGCAATTTAATAATCTGCAAAAATATACAAATAAGATTATTAAACAAATTGCAGAAGAAATATTAAGTGGAAATATAGATATTCACCCAGTTTATAATAAGAAAAATAAAAAAACACCATGTGATTATTGTAAATACAAATCAATTTGCAATTTCGATAATTCAAGAAATGATTATAACTATATTCCAAACTTAGAAAAAGAGGTTATTTTAGATAATATAAAGGAGAATTAGTGTGAGGGATTTATCTAATGAAAATATAATTCATATAAAAACAGATAATGTAGAGTTTATACAATTTAAAGAATTGTTAAAATATGAAGAATTAACACATGCATATACTTTAAGTGTAAATAATTTTGATGTGGCAGGAAATGCCACAATGGAAGAAAAATATAAACAAGTAGTTGAAAATTATAAGTTAATATCTAATGAATTAGGAATTGATTATAATAAGATAATAAGACCATATCAAACACATACAGATAATATTGAATGTGTGAATAATGAAGTTAAAAATATTAATATTTTTCCAAAAGAATATTGGAATGTAGATGGATTACTTACAAATAAAAAAGATATAATATTATCTTTAGGATATGCAGACTGTATCCCACTTTTCTTTTATGATCCAATAAAAAAAGTAATAGGAAATATCCATTCTGGATGGAAAGGAACAGTACAAAAAATAGGTCAGAAAGCAGTATATAAGATGATAGAAATTTATGGATGTAAAGCAAGTGATATTATTTGTTGTATTGGGCCAAGTATTAGAAAATGTCATTTTGAAGTAAAAAAAGATGTATATAGTTTATTTTATAACACTTTTTTATATACTAACAAAATAAATGATATAATAGATACAAATAAAAATAATAATGAAAAATATTATATAGATACTGTTTTAATTAATAAAATAATACTAGAAGAAGCGGGACTAAAAAAAGAAAATATAATAGACAGTAATATATGTACAGCATGCAACTCTAGTGTAATGCATTCATATAGAATTGCAGGAGATTTAGCAGGAAGGAATACAGCTATTATTGCACTAAAAAATGAAAAAGGAGAAAATATGATACCAGATAAATTAAAAAAAGGAGATTTAATAGGAGTTATATCACCATCTTCACCATTAGTAGAAAGCAAATTAGAAGATATAAATAAATCTAAAGAGTTAATGGAAAACTATGGTTTTAAAGTAAAATTTTCTAAAAATGCTTTTTCAAATACATTAGGATATAGTGCAAGTATAAAAGAAAAAGTAGATGATATACACCAAATGTTTTTAGATAAAGAAGTAAAAGCCATATTTTCTTCAACTGGGGGAAATAATTGTAGTTCTCTATTTGAATATTTAGACTATGATATTATAAAAAACAATCCTAAAATTATATGTGGTTTTAGTGATTTTACTTCTTTGGCAAATATAATTTATCAAAAAACAGGGTTGGTTACATTTAATGGAGCAACTTTTAAATCTTTAACATCTTGGGAAACAGATTATGGATATAAAGAAATAATAAAAAGATTTTGCAAAGACGACTTATCATTAGGGCAAGAAGATGATGAATATAAAACTATTAAAGAAGGAGAAGCAAAAGGAATTTTAATAGGAGGTAATTTAAATTTATTATCTAACCTTATATGTGGAAAATACAAAGTAGATTGTAAAAATAAAATACTATTTATAGAAGATACAGGATTTGAAGCCGAGCCAGAAGCATTATCAAGATACTTATACTTTATGAAGCAAAATGGAGTATTTAATATAATATCAGGTTTATGGATAGGTAATTATGAACATCAAAGTGGAGTAACATTAGAGCAAGTTGTTGTGGATGTTTTAGAAGACGAATATAACTTTCCAATTATTAAATCGAATAACTTTGGACATACAGATAGAAAAACAGTTATTCCAATAGGAATAAAAGCAGAAATTAATACAAAAGAAAAATGTAAAATAAGGTTATTAGAAAAATGTGTAAAATGAAATATTAAAGGAGCAAAAAATGTATGATAAATGGGAAGAATTAGAAAATAGTATAATAAACTGCAATAAATGTAAACTATGTAATAAAAGAAAAAATATTGTTTTTGGAACAGGAAAAAAAGATGCTGATTTAATGTTTATTGGAGAAGGCCCAGGAGCAGATGAAGATATTCAGGGAATTCCATTTGTAGGAAAAGCAGGAAAGCTTATGAACATGGCATTTGATGGACTTGGAATAAACAGAGATGAAGTATATATTGCAAATATTGTAAAATGTAGACCACCAGGAAACAGAAATCCAGAAGAAGATGAGGCAGAGGCATGTTTAAATTATTTAAGAAATCAAGTAATGTTAGTAAAACCAAAAATAATAGTTTTATTAGGCAGTGTAGCATTAAAAAATATTTTAGGAAAAGAGTATGGTATTACTGGAGCCAGAGGAAATTGGATTGAAAAAAAGGGGATTTTATATATGCCAACATGGCATCCAGCAGCATTGCTTAGAGATGAAAATAAAAAAATAGAGTTCTGGAAGGATTTAAAACTAGTAAAAGAAAAAATGCAAACGATGTAGAAATATAAAACATAGAACATAGAACATAGAACATAGAACATAAAATATAAAATATATAATATATAATATTTAATATTTAATAAAAATCATATTAAAAAATACACAATTTAGTATAATTTAAAATAAAAAAGAAGGAATATTTATGAAAACAATTGAAAAGGCATTAAAACATTTTGGTGTAATAACTCATCATAAGTTTGTAGTATTTAAATTATGCATTAAAGCTGGAATTCCATTTAGAGGATTAGTACATGATTTATCTAAGTATTCTATAACAGAATTTGTAAATGGAGTAAAGTATTTTAACAAAGGTAAAGGAAGTCCAATAAGTGTAGAAAAAAGAACAATAGGGTACTCAAAAGCATGGTTGCACCATAAAGGTAGAAATAAGCATCACCCAGAGTATTGGTATGATAATGAGGCCGAAGTCTCAAAGCCAATTATGCCATTTAAGTATGCATGTGAAATGGTATGTGACCAATTATCAGCTGGAATTGTTTATCAAGGAAAGAAAAATTGGACAAAAGAATATCAGCTTAGTTATTGGTTAAAACATAAGGATGAAGTACCTGTAAATGAAAAATTAGAAAAATTTGTAACAACTGTATTAACACAAGTTTCTAAGGAGCGGAATAAATAAAGTTATTAATAAAAGAAATTTAAGAAAAATATATGACGAATGTGTGAAGTAATGCTTTGTTGTAATGGTTGGTCAAATAATTGACATGACAAATTATTTCATAATAAAATATAAGAAAAAAAGAAGGGAAACTTATTAATAATGGAACAAAGTATAGAAAAAATAAATGAAAAAGCAAATTATTGTTTAAGTTGTAAAACAAAAATGTGTATGAAGGGATGCCCGCTTGAAAACAATATAACAGAATTTATAAAATGTGTAAAAGAAAAAAAATATGAAGAAGCATATAAAGTATTGTGTAAAACTACAGTATTACAACCAATTTGTGGTAGAGTATGTCCACATAAAAGCCAATGTGAAGGGGCATGTGTAAGAGGAATAAAAGGAGAAAGTGTACATATAGGTGAGTTAGAAGCTTTTGTAGGAGATATGGCTATAGAAAAAGGATATGAAATAGAAAAGTTTACAAGCTTAAAGAAAAATGAAAAAATAGCTATAATTGGTGGAGGACCAGCAGGTATTACAGCAGCAGCAAATTTAGCAAGAAATGGGTATAATGTTACAATATTTGAAAAATACAATAAACTTGGAGGAATATTAAGACATGGAATACCTAAATTTAGGCTAGATGAAAGGGTTTTAGATAAACAAATAGAAAAGATATTAAATTTAGGTATACAAGTAAAATACAATTCTATATTAGGAAAAGATATTGCATTAAAAGATTTACAAAATAATTTTGATGCTATATTTTTAGCTTTTGGAGCAAATGTATCTTCTAAAATGAATATAGAAGGAGAAGAACTAGATGGTGTTTATGGAGGAAATGAATTATTAGAATTTGAAAATCATCCAGATTATACTGGTAAAAATGTAGCTGTTATTGGTGGCGGAAATGTAGCAATGGATGCTTCAAGAATAATTAAAAGGTTGGGGGCAAAATCTGTAAAGGTAATTTATAGAAGGTCAGAACAATGGATGCCAGCAGAAAAGAAAGAAATAGAAGATGCGAAAAAAGAAGGAATTGAATTTTTATTTCAAAATAATATTGTGAAAATTATAGGAAATAAAAATGTAGAGAAAATAGAATGTATAAAAACTAATTTAGTAAAAAAAGAAGGAGAAGCAAGAGAAGTACCAGTAGATATTGAAGGCAGTAACTATATGATGGACATGGATTATGTTGTTATGGCAGTTGGCTCTAGAACAGAAAAAGAATTAGTAGAAAGTTTGGGAGTTGAACTAACAAAAAGAGGTAATATACAAATAGATGAAAAATACATGACATCAGAAAAAGGAGTATTTGCAGGAGGAGATTTAAGCGGTACAAAAGCAACTGTAGCTTGGGCAAGTCGCTCAGGTAGAGAGGCATCAAATAATATTATAGAATACTTAGAAAAGAAATAAAAAAGTAAAAGAGATGGTCATTTTAAAACTACCTCTTTTACTTTTTTATTTCTTTATAACTTTATATGTTGTTTATATATTTTTAAATATCTTGATATAATTCATTATTAGTAAAAATTTTCTTTAGCTTGTTTATAAAAGTAGAAAAAATATTTTGTTTAATTGGAACTAAAGATAATTCCTCATTATTTTCAAAAGAATTGCGTATTTCTTCTAATTTAGCCATTTTACTAATGTAGTAATCATTAAAATAAGTATAATCAGCAGTAGATCCAATTAAATCTTTATAATTATATAATTTTTTTCTAAAATCTTCAGCTTGTTCTAAAGTTACAATGCATTTAAAAGCATTATCAAAATATTGTGTTAAAATTAAATTCTGTGTGCTAATAAATAATTGATTAATTTTACTTCTTAAATTAGAAATTTCTTTTTCTATTTTAGAAATTGTTCTAATAGACATATCACTATTACCTAGTTTTGTTGCTTCTAAACTTAAAGTGTCTTCTAGGCTCATAAGTTTATCTAAATTATTTTGTACTTTATAAAAAGTTTCTTTTGAAGTTAAAGAAATGAATTTTCTTTTAAAACTATTATTGCTATATAAAGTACTATTAAATAAAGCATAATCACCAGTAATATAAGCCATTTGTGTAACTAAATTACATTCTAAAGCATAGTAATATGGGCTATTAGTAGGAAGTGTTATATCAAAATACTTCACATTATCTATTTTTTCATTAAGTGCTCTTGAACTCATAAGCTGAACAGCAGCTTCGTTTAAAGCCATACCTGGTAACTTAGGGTGCGTAAAATCACATAACCCTAGATGTATTAAGTTATTTTTTGTATCTCTTAATTCTTGAAGATAATGAATACATTCATGTGTAGCATAAGAGTCTATATTAGAAAAATCTATTTCATCGCTAAAGTAAATAGAAGAATTTTTGTAGTAGTATTTTGCACAAGACATACCATGAGGCATTTTGGCAATATACATATTAAGCCTTGAAAGTCTAATAAATAAGTCATTACAATTTAAATTTTGCTCAGGAAATGCTATAACAAGTTTTGTAGCAACATTTTTGGCAATACTAATAACACTAAGAGTATCTAGTGGTTTTATTACTTCTATTCCTTCTTTTTTTAATTCTGTTTTTATACTCATTTATTTTTTCTCCTTAGTAAATTAACAATAATTATTATACATCAAATTTTCGATTTATGTGTTTCGCATATGTTAAACTTTTATTACGATTATGTTACAGAGTAGAATATTGGAAAAAGCAAACTGATGTGATATAATATTAGTAGATGCATAAGCATTAGTCCATAATAGAAAAAGGAGAAAGAGGAAATGAGAAACTTTATTTACGAAAACTTGGACAACCTTTATTTTTTAACAAATCAGATGCTTGTAAGAGGAAAAAGAAAGACAAAATGTGTCCGGAAAGATGATTCTGAATTTCTAAAGGTTTTAATTGCCTTTAGCATCATTTATATGGAAGGGGAAAATCAGATAATGGATTATGATACCTTAAAGAAAACGATGATGGAGGTAGATGCTAGCCGGAAAAACCAGATATTTTTTGAAAAAGTTGAAATGAAAAACATAGACAGAATGTTTTTCGAAGAATATCTGGAATCTAAGGTCAAAGAACCGGCATTTTTGTCTTACTACTATACTTTCTCCAATGTAGCATAAGACAAATGGACGGTGGCGAAGGGGTTCCCTTCGCCACTTAATAAATTCATATATTCACATATTCATGTTATTTTATAACAATATTATATATTTTATTTTTTACATATATTTCTTTTACAATATTTTTTCCTTCTAAATAAGAACTTATCCTTTCATGTACTAGAGTTCTAATTTCTTCCTCTGGTAAATTATATTCTATATTTATTGTAGCTCTTAGTTTACCATTAACTTGAATTGGCAAATTAAATGTATCTTCAACAATTTTTGACTCATCATATGTTGGCCAAGTACTGTATGCAATGGATTCTTTATTATTAAATATACGATTCCACAATTCTTCTGTTATATGTGGTGCAACAGGATTTAATAATTGTAAGAAACTACTTGCATATTCTTTAGGAAATATAGCAGTTTTGTATACTGTATTTATGAAAATCATCATTTGACTAATAGCTGTATTAAATTCCATATTTTCATAATCATGTGTAACTTTTTTTACAGTGTAATGAAATACTTTGTCAAGTTCAGTATTTGGTTTATCCTGTATTTTATCGGATTCAGTGTATAATCTCCAAACTCTATCAATAAATTTCTTAGATCCTTCTATTCCATTTGGATCCCAAGGTTTTGCAGCATCAATTGGTCCCATAAACATTTCATAAATTCTTAAAGCATCTGCACCATATTGGTTAACCATATCATCAGGATTAATTACATTTCCTTTTGATTTACTCATTTTTTCACCATTAGAGCCAAGTATCATACCTTGATGGCGAAGTTTAGCAAATGGCTCTTTTACAGGAACTAACCCTTTGTTAAATAAATAATTATTCCAAAATCTTGAATACAATAAATGTCCAACAGCATGTTCAGGTCCACCCATATATAAATCTACTGGCATCCAATGTTTTAATAATTCATTGTTTGCAAATTCTTTTTCATTATGAGGATCAATATAACGTAAGAAATACCAACTTGATCCTGCAGAGCCAGGCATTGTAGATGTTTCTCTTTTTCCATGTTTTCCATCTTTATATACATTTACCCAGGTTGTTGCTTTATCAAGAGGAGAAGCACCAGTTTTAGAAGGATTATAATCTTCAAGTTCAGGAAGTATAAGAGGCAGTTCTTCATCATCTAAAACTTGCATTCCATCTTCAAAATGTATAATTGGAATAGGCTCACCCCAATATCTTTGTCTTGCAAAAATCCATTCTCTTAGTTTATAATTTACTTTCTTTTTACCAATTTTATTTTCTTCTAGCCAAGAATTAATTCTATTAATTGCATCTTCTTTATTTAATCCATTTAAAAATTCAGAATTAATATGAATACCATCACCAACAAAAGCTTCTTTTTGTACATCTCCACCATCTAAAACTGGAATAATTTCAATTCCAAATTTGGTAGCAAATTCATAATCCCTTTGGTCATGAGCAGGAACAGCCATAATTGCTCCAGTTCCATAAGTTGCTAAAACATAGTCTGAAATCCAAATTGGTATTTTTTTATTATTAACAGGGTTAATTGCATATGAGCCTGTAAATACACCAGTTTTATCTTTATTTAATTCAGTTCTTTCTAAATCTGACTTTGATGCAGCCATTTTAATATAATTTGTAACTTCATTAGACATATCAGAAGTTGTTATTTTTTCTACTAATTCATGTTCTGGTGCAAGAACACAATAAGTAGCACCAAATAAAGTATCTGGCCTTGTTGTAAATACTGTAAAACTTAAATCATCAAATTTATCTATTTTAAAATTAACTTCAGCACCTACAGATTTCCCTATCCAATTTCTTTGTATTTCTTTTGTAGATTCTGGCCAGTCAATTTCATCTAAACCATCTAATAAGATTTCTGCATATTTTGGTATATCTAAAACCCATTGTTTCATATTTTTTCTAATAACAGGATATCCACCACGTTCACTTTTTCCATTAATAACTTCATCATTAGAAAGAACAGTACCTAATTCTTCACACCAATTAACTGGCATGTCTATTAGTTTTGCATAACCATCGTTATATAATTGCTTAAAAATCCATTGTGTCCATTTATAAAAGTCTGGATCAGCAGTAGATACTTCTTTATCCCAATCGAAAGAAAAGCCAAGCATTTTTAATTGCCTTTTAAATGTAGCAATATTATTTAAAGTAAATCCATAAGGATGTTTACCTGTTTTAATAGCATATTGTTCAGCAGGAAGTCCAAAAGCGTCCCATCCCATAGGATGAAGTACGTTATATCCTTGCATTCTTTTCATTCTACAAACAATATCTGTAGCAGTATACCCTTCTGGATGTCCAACATGTAAACCTTGTCCAGATGGGTAAGGAAACATGTCTAAAGCGTAAAACTTTGGCTTAGAAAAATCCCAAACATCAGTATAAAAAGTTTTATTTTCATCCCAAAAATCTTGCCATTTTTTTTCTATTTCTTTGAAATTGTATGACATATACATCAATCCTTTTTTTAAAATTTTATAAGTATGCTAATTATATAACAAAACAGCAGAAAAATAAAGGAGAAATTTAAAAATAGATAAATTTTAGGTTACTTTGACAGTGTAAAATTGACAAAGTCCATTTTTTACTGCCATGTTAAGATGGGATAACCATTATTCATATTATTTGTATCGCTTTTATAAGCTGCTCCTAAATTTTTAGCAGTAAATGTATCTAAATTTGTATAACTATTTTGTAATTGAGTCATGGATTCATTAAGTCCTACTAATTTTTCAACATTTTCTCCTCTTCCTTGTATGTTTCCAATGTTATAGTTGTTTTTAAATAAATTATTTGTTTGATTTGACAATAAACCAGCTAATCCTCCTACTATATTATATCCTTCTACATATCCAACATTATAACAATTTAATATGTTTCCATTAATACATCCAACTAATCCTCCTGTATTATTCCTATTAGCATTCATTGTGATGTTTCCAGTATTGAATGAATCTGATATTGTTCCATGAAAATATCCAACTATTCCTCCTAGAAAGTCACTATCTGTATTTTTAATAATATTACCATAATTTCCGCAATTAATTATAGTATGCTGGACTTCTACAAATTCTTCCCAGTCTCTTCCATTGCTACTACCAACAATTCCACCACTAGCATTATCTAAATTTCCATAATTAATGCAATCACGTATTATTATTGATCCAGCAATAATTCCTACAATTCCGCCACGTGTTTGTTCTATATCAGCATGATTTTTACAATTACTTATCTTTCCAGTTCCATACATATATCCAACTATTCCTCCAGTTGCACTTCCAGACATAGAAAGTATACTATTTTTTCCAAGATTAATATTTTTTATTTCACCATCTATTACTAGACCAAATATTCCTTTACAGATATCTGATGTATTTATATACACATTATCTATAGTATATCCTTTTCCATCAAATATACCTTTGAAAGGATTGTTTTTTTCATTTTCCAACACCTTTTTTATATTTTCTGTATCTTGTGAATAAAACCCTACTGGTTCCCATTCTTCATTTAAATCTAATATTATATTGTTTGTTAAATATACATACCAACCTTCATAAGTATTGCCACTGTTCACATCATCTCTAAAAGCTTTTAGTTCATCTGCTGTACTTATTTTTAATATTTTACTTTGTCCTATTATTTCACCACTTTCATCTATATAATACATTCTTTGCGTATCATTCATATTTACTAAAAAACTTCCATCGTTATTATCTGTAATAGTAAAATCTTTACTATTTCCAAATTGTTGTTTTATAGCATTTTCTAATGCCTCTTTCTTTATTTCCAATGTATTAATATCTTCCATTTGACTTGATGTAATAGATAACTTCAGAGCCTCCAATTCTTCTGCTTCTTCTATTTTGTTCTTTGCTTCTGTTGCTCTATTTAAAATTCCATTATCTCCTATTAAAATTGCAATCGTTACTCCTGCTAAGATTAATAAAACAATGATGGTAATGACAAGAGAAATAAGAGTAATACCTTTTTTATCATATTTCAATTCTTCTTTTAATTTTTCCATAATTGAATCAATTCCTTTTTAATAAATTTCGTATAGTTTGGCAGATTGAAGCAACTTGATTATAACATAGTAAAAATTTCAATGCAATAAACTAGTTCGATAAATTGAAAATATTTTATGATTTTTCAATGTGCCAAAGTGGTACATAATTGCATTTATATATAATTTTATTGATTTTTAGCGATTTTGGAGGAGGATTAATAAAATGAAATTATCAGATGCAATTAGAAAGAGAGTTAAATTCTATTTAAAAGAAAAGAATATGAATGTATGGAAATTATGTAAGATGTCTGGAATTCCTTGTTCTACTATTTCAACATTTATGAGTGGTAAAACAGAACTAATAAAATTGGATACTTTATTACATATTTGCGAAGGATTTGGAATTACTTTAGGAGAATTCTTTTCAGAGCCAATATTTGATACAGCAGAACAAGATGAGCAAAAAGACTAACATATAATAATTATAAATATTTTATCCTTAATTTTTTATTATTTGTTTTCTATAATCCAATTATATACTTCATCTTCAGTAAGTTTACTCTTTTTCATTTGGTTGATTTTTTCTTTAGCCTGTTTTTTCAGTTTTCAAAATCTAGGACAAGTTTTTTATTGTCTTTATTTTTTCTAACTTGCATAAATTTTTGTTGATATGTTCTTCTATATTCTCCCATAGCCTTATTTTGTTTTAATCTTCCAGTATAAGATTGAAAAGCACCTTATTTATCAAGAATTTTTGGAAAATATATTGAATAGCACATATACAAAATCTAAAGTTCGCTTTATGTAAAACTATTGTAAATAAATAAAAAATATAGTATAATTATATATACATTGGAGAGCTCTATCCATAAATGTTGAGCAGAATCATTATTTATATAATGATGGGGAGGAGAACATGAGACGGATAATTGTATCGTGTTTAGTAATTCTTCTTATTGCTACTGCAGGATGTGGTAGTAATGTTGTGGAACAAGATGTAATTACAAATGAAAAAGTAAGTGTAGAAATTTCCGGACAGGATGATGAGTATGAAATTACACCTCAAAAGGATGAAGAAAAAGCACCAAGTGTAGAAATTGGGAGCAAGGCTAAAATAAAAATATTATCAGATGGTAGTAAAATTTCAGAAGTCATACAGTATGGATATTTCGATGAGGACGGATATTATACGGCAGGAGAGGTAAACTTATGTTTTACCAAGCTACCAGATAACGAGTGTTCTTACGAAATGTGTATTCCAAAAGGAAAGACATTTAAAGTAAGCATCACCTTGCAAAATGATGATACTTACTATTTTGCACTTACAAGAACAAAATGAATGAAGAGGGGGATGTGTAACGGCAAATTATGTTGTTATACATTCCTTTCTAAATTATTTGAATAAAAACAAAAGTTGATATATAATGTATAAACGAAATACAAAAATAAAGGAAGTTTAATATGCCAAAGAAATTAATAATAACAGAAAAGCCATCAGTTGCAATGGAATTCGCAAAAGCATTAAAAATTAATACAAATAGAAAAAATGGGTATTTGGAATCAAACGATTGGATAATAACATGGTGTGTTGGACATTTAGTAACAATGAGTTATCCAGAAAAATATGATGAAAAGTTAAAAGTTTGGAGACTAGATACATTACCTTTTATTCCAGAAGAATGGAAATATGAAATAATACCACAAGTCCAAAATCAATTTAATATAGTAAAACAATTATTACAAAGAGAAGATGTAGAAGAAATATATAATGCAGGAGACTCTGGAAGAGAGGGAGAATATATACAACGATTAGTATTTATGATGGCAAATCCTAATCCTAAAGCAAAAATGAAAAGGGTTTGGATAGATTCACAAACAGAAGAAGAAATATCAAGAGGAATTAAAGAAGCAAAAGATTTATCACAATATGATAGTTTAGCTGATGCGGCTTACTTAAGAGCAAAGGAAGATTATTTAATAGGAATTAATTTTTCAAGGTTATTATCAATAATTTATGGAAGACGTATTGCAAAGGAATTAGGGCAAGATAGGGCATCTATTTCTGTTGGACGAGTTATGACTTGTGTACTTGGTATGATAGTTTCAAGAGAAAGAGAAATAAGGAACTTTGTAAAAACAAAGTATTATAAAATAATTGGAGAATTTGGGGAGAATAACAATTCTTTTAAGGCAGAATGGAAAGTAAATGAGAAATCAAAAATGTATAATTCACCTAAGCTTTATAATGAATCAGGATTTAAAAATGAACAAGATGCGAAAGATTTTATAATAAGACTAAAAGATAAATTAGCAACTGTAGAAGAAATTAAAAAATCTAAACAAAAAGAAAATGCTCCACTTTTATTTAATTTAGCTGAAATACAAAACGAATGTACAAAAAGGTTTAAAATAAAACCAGATGAAACACTAGAAATTATACAAGATTTATATGAAAAAAAGCTAGTAACATATCCAAGAACTGATGCAAGAGTTTTATCAACAGCAGTTGCAAAAGAAATTTCTAAAAATTTAAATGGAATAGCTAAAGGTTTTAAAGATGAAGAAGTACAAACATATATAGGTAAAATGGTGCAAGAAAAGTATTCTACAAATTTAATAAAAACAAAGTATGTAAATGATTCAAAAATTACTGACCATTATGCTATTATTCCAACTGGTCAAGGATATGAAAATTTTGATAAACTTCCACAATTGCATAAACAAATATATAAAGTTATAGTTAAGAGATTTATTGCAATATTTTATCCACCAGCAGAATTCAATAAAATTTCTATTACTGTAAAAATTGATGAGGAAGTTTTTAGTACAAGTGGAAAGGTATGTACAAAATTAGGTTATTTAGAAGTTCTAAAAGAAAAACAATTAAATACGCAACAAGACAAGCAAGATAATAAAGAAAATGAAAACGCAGAAAAACAAGATCAAAATAATATGGAAATACTTAATACTTTAAAAAAAGGACAGACAATTGGAGTTCTAAATTTTGAAACAAAAGCTTCTGAAACAAGTCCACCTTCAAGATATAATTCAGGCTCTATAATACTAGCAATGGAAAATGCCGGAAAATTAATAGAAGAGGAAGAATTAAGAGAACAAATAAAAGGAGCAGGAATTGGTACAAGTGCAACAAGAGCAGAAATTATGAAAAAATTAGAAAAAATAAAATATATAGAAATTAATAAAAAAACACAAATAATTACTCCAACAAATTTTGGTGAAATTATTTATGATGTTGTAAAATCTTCTATGCCAGATATGTTAAATCCTAAACTAACAGCTAGCTGGGAAAAGGGATTAGATATGGTTTCTAAAAAGGAAATAAATTCTAATGAATTTATGCGGTAAATTAGAAAATTATATAAAATCCAAATTTAATAAATTAGTTGTAAATATGTAAATTCTAGAATGAAATAAAATTGTTTAACACTTTTATTTCATTTTAGAATATTTTTTTGAAAAAAAGAAACCATAATAATGGTGATGCTTATGAGAATTTCTTGGCTAAAGGCAAAAAATGATAGTAGAAGTTTTAAATTACAAAAAAATTTAGGATTTGATGTATATGAGATTGAAGATTTAGAAAATACAGATAGTAAGCTTAATGAACTTGTAAATAATAAATATAATACTATTATTTTATCTAATGAAGTTGCAAGCTTTTCAAGTGATATTATAAAAAAATATGCAAAAGATGATAATATAAACATTATTATTGCACCAAGTAAAAAAGAATATTAGTACAAAAATTTGCATATAGTTTAAAAGATTTCGATTTACTAGATTTAATAGCTTAAAAGGTGGAATTTATTAGGGGTGATAAAATGCTTGCAAAAAATGATATTTATAATTGTTTTGTAAATGATTTTAGTTCTAGAATATATAATTTGAAAAGCGAAAAACCTTTTTCAGATTATATATTTTTATGTGTTGGCTCAGATAAAATAATAGGAGATGCTTTTGGACCAATTGTTGGAGAAAAATTAGAAAAGTTATTTAGAAACTTATATAATAATATAAAAGTTGTTGGAACATTGGAAAATCCTGTTTCTGGAGGAAATTTAGAAAATGAAGTAGAAAAAATATATAGTGTATATGAAAATCCATGTATAATTGCAGTTGATGCAGCTTTATCTAATAAAAACGATATAGGTAAAATTATAGTTACAAATTCAAAAATGAAATTCGGCAAGGGAACAAATAAGAAAATGGTAGAAGTTGGAGATATTAGTATAAAAGGAGTTGTTGCAAAAGACCATAAAATACCAAAATATAATTTTTCAGAACTTCAAAATACATCATTAAATATCGTAATTAAATTAGCAAATATTACATCTGAAGGAATCTATAATGTAATAAAATATAGATAATAAAAATGTATATTCCTAAAGAAAATGGAAAAAATTTAATTATAACCATTTTTTTAGGAGGTACATATGAATATGGATAATATGAAAAATGTAATAGTATTAAAAGACTTACCATCAAACATTGTTGAGGAAGCAATTGTTATATTAAAGGAAAATATTAATATAAAGAATATAGATAAAAAGAAGGAGAATGTTAAAGTTACTGCTTGTGGTAAAATTAATTCAAGAGATTTTGTAATTAAAGAAGCCCAAAATGTTTTAGCAGATTATATTTCAAGCATAGAAAAACCAAAGCAATTAGAGGTTACAAATAAAAATTTAAAAAAGAAATATGAAAGAATAAAAAAATTAACTGCGTTTTTTGCTTTTGTTTCTGTTTTAGGAATTGTTATAAATTTAATATAAAATTATAAAATTATAATATTATAATATTATAATATGTTACAGTTCAGTCTATTTTACTTTTTTAAAATTGATAGTTAATTGTATATAAATATTTTTATATCTTGTAGTATTTGATATTAATTTATGATATACTTTTGTTAGAAATTTTAAAGAAGGGAGGTTTTATATGTCTCCAGTTAGGGAAAAATTTGTTAAAATTATAGAGTCTTTGCCATATAATTTGCAAGAAGAAATTTATAAAAGAGAAACTTTTGAAATACTAAAGGATGTAACCCAAAGATATTTTGATACTTATGGTACAGACGACTTATCTAACGAAGATAAAGAAGTTATTCATAATATATTATGTGATAATTTTAAAAGTTTTTTAGAAGAACAAGAATGATATCAAGAAAGGAAAGTGGGTTTAATTGAAGAATAAACAGAAAATTGAAGAGAAATTTAAATTAGAAAAAATTAGTGAACTTCTAAAAAAATCTGAATCAGATGATGGAACTTTTTTAGATGCTCTTTATAATTTATACATTTTTATAGGGATAACAAAATCCATGGAAGATATAAGTGAAGGTAAAATAATGACTATAGAAGAATCCAAAGAAAGGATGATGCAAAAGTATGAGAGTTATAGTGCCAGATATGGCTCATGAATCTATTGATAACTTATTTGAATATCTAGCTATTTATTCTTCTAGAAATGCAATTCAAATAATTCAAGAAATTTATAAGTATATTTATAGTTTAGAATTATTTATTTAATTTCTGAAGAAACTGATTCAATTTTTATTATTTATGTTTCTAGTTGTAAACAAGATTTTAATCATATCTTAAAAATACATAATTATTTTAATAACTTTTTTAAATTATAGTTCATTTTATAAATTGAAATCTAAATATAATCCATAGTATAATAAAATAATTGCATAAAACACTTTTTTCTAACATATATATTACAAAAAATATATTGCTATAGAAGAGGTGTTTTTTTATTGGAAAGAACTTTAACCCCAGAAGAAAAAATTAGAAGGGCAGAAGAAATTTATGCCAGAAGAAGAAGCGGATATACAAGAAATAGAGTTGCTACAGTAAATGTATCAGAAGAAAAAAATTATGGTTTGTTAAAAAAAATGATATTACAAATTTTAATTTGTTTATTAATATACTTTATTTTTTATTTGATTCAGAATAGCAATTACGTATTTTCAGAAGATGTAATAAACAAGGCAAAAGAAATATTATCGTATGATATAGATTTACAAGGAATGTATACACAATTTGTGGATGGATTTAGTAATTGGAATTCAGAAAATGTTAATGCAAATGTACAAACTAATATTATAAATACAAACACTGTAAATGAAATACAACAGACTAATACAATTAATTTAGAAAATACATTATCACAAAATGCAATTGGAGGAGCACAGTTACAAAATGTAGTAATGGAAGATATACAAGTATCTGCGGATGGAGATAACAAACAAGAAGAGCCATTAACTGATGATGAATATATTAAAACTAATTTTTCTTTAATAAAACCTGTAGAAGGAGTAGTATCATCTGAATTTGGATTAAGAGATGTAGCAAATCCAATTGTAAGCAAAAATCATACTGGAATAGATATTGCAGCCAATACAGGTACTGTAATAAAAGCTGCGATGGATGGAACAGTTACAGTTTCTTCAACAGTAGGAGAATACGGATATCACATTAAAATTACAAATGGTGATGTAAGTACACTTTATGCACATTGTAGCAAACTATATGTAAAAGAAGGAGATGTAATAACCAAAGGGCAAGAAATTGCAGAAGTAGGCTCAACTGGAAATTCTACAGGACCACATTTGCATTTTGAAATAATGAGAGGAGATACATATATTAATCCACGAAATATATTAGAGTTTTAAAAAATTAAAGATAATTTACTTTTGAAAAGAGGAAAATATATGACAATTAATGTAAATTTGAAAGTATTTTTATTTGCAATCCTATTTTATATAACAAAGCAAATAGAAATATATGCAATGTTTATGGTTTTTGCTCTAATACATGAAATAGGACATTTAATATGTGGGTTATTGCTAGGGTTTAAAACGAAATCTTTGAAAATTATGCCTTTAGGGATAAGTATTGAATTTAGTATAATACATACAGATTATAATAAAAAAGTAAGAAATGCCAATATTCTAGCAGTAAAAAAAATGATACTAGCTTTAGCAGGACCAATAACTAATTTGATAATAGTAGGAATTTGTACAATTTTTAGTAAATATATAAGTATACATTTATGCGAGCAAATTATATATGTAAATTTACTAATTGCAATATTTAATTTGTTGCCAATATACCCTTTAGATGGTGGTAGGTTATTAAAAGCATTAATACATATATTGAAAGGTAAAAGAAAAGCATTAGATTATACAAATACTATATCAAACTTAAGTATAATATTTATTACAATGTTAGCAAGTATAGGAATATATTATTTTAAAAATATAGCAATATTATTTATAGTAATATATTTATGGGGGCTTATAATAATAGAAAATAAAAAATATTCTATAAAAAAGAGAATTTATAAAATAATAGAAAATAGTTGAAATAAAATGAATTTAATAGTAATATATAAGTAGTATTAAACGGAGGAAATGCAAATGAAAAAGATAAATTTAAGAGAAAATAGAGGTGTTACCCTTTCAACTTTAGTTATTGCAATATTATTAATGACAGTAATAACTAGTATAATAATATATAATACAATAGCAGGTGCTAATACAAGAGCATTAAACAATATGTATAATGATATTACAATATTAAAGGATAAAGTAGATGTATATTATTCAAAATATGGTGCGATACCTGTTATAGAAGGAGAATATACTAATACAAAAAATATACAAAACATAAATTCAAATGATAATGACAAATATTATGTAATAGATTTAGAAGCATTAGAAAATTTAACATTATCAAAAGGAGAAGGATATACACGATATAAACAAAATAAATCTTCATATATTACTGATATATATGTAATAAATGAGAAAAGCCATAATGTATACTATGTAAAAGGTGTTATACTAGATGGAAACACATATTATACACTTCCAGGAGATTATACAAAAGTAGAATTACCGGAGTGGTCTGATACATATACAACAACAAGGAAAAATAATTATACAGATACAGAAGGAAATAGTGCAACAATCCCAGCAGGATTTCAAGTTTCGCTAAAAGAGGGAGAAAATAAAATAAGTGAAGGACTAGTAGTAAGAAATGCACAAGATTTAAATGAATTTGTTTGGATACCAGTAAAAGACATGGGATATAAATATGATAGATATGCATTTTTATCAAGTCAACCAAGTGATGGAATTGATGAGGCAACAAATAGTTTAAAAATAAAACAATCAGTGGGTGGCACATATTATTTTACTGAAAGTCTTTCAAATGATGAAAAAGAAAGTATAGAGAAATATGGTGGATATTATATAGGAAGATATGAAACAGGTATTGAAGGATATACAGCTGTTTCTACTACATCTGATGGAACAACCAATTGGACAGGGTATACAGATGGAACTTTAAAAATACAAAAAGGAAAGCAAGTATGGAACTATATAACAAGAGATAGAGCAAAAGATGTAGCAGAAGGACTATACACAGATGCAGAAAATGGCGTGGTAAGTAAGTTGTGTAGTGGTTATGCTTGGGATACAGCTTTAAAGTTTATTGAAACTAATTATTCAACATATGCAAGTAATACTACTCAAGGAAATTATTCTAATACAGAATTTACTTATACAGATTTAGAAGGAAATGTTCAAACAAAAGCAAATGGAGAAACAGTGCTTGTACCAACTGGACAAACAACTCCTGTAAACAATATTTATGATATGGGAGGAAATGTATATGAAAATACAACTGAAACTAATTCATCAAGTGATATACCAGAGACAATAAGGGGAGGAAGCTATTGTGATGTATCCAATGGTGGTTCATCTGCATGGCGTGCAGCTACTAATGCGACAACAGTAGAAGGATCTACTTACACAACAAATGAAGGAGCAGGAACAGGTTTCCGTGTAGCAATATTTATAGGAAACAATATATATGGTAACCCAGATGCACTAGCAATTAAAGCAAAGCCTGGAGATTATGTGAAATATGATACAGGAATAGATGGAGTTGGAGAAAACGGAGATGGAATTGTAACTTGTAGAGTATTGTACAATGATGACACATATGGATTGCAAATAATATCAGATAAAAATATTGAAGATGTAACATTAGGTGGAGATATATGGGAAGAAGCAAGAGACAGTTATAATAATGCAATAGAGATATTAAATGAAAAAGCAGAATATTATGCAACAAGTAGTCCATATGCAATAGATGGAAGATGTGTAGGAAGTGTACCGACAATAGGAACAGATGGAAAGTTTAATGCCAAAAATACAGAAGATGTAGGACCAGTGCAATTGCAATTTACTTCAACAGTAGAAGGAGCAAATGAAATGAAGAATTTTGATAATAATGATAAAACGGATTATGAATGGATGATTAAATTAGAAAATTCTGGAATTAAAGAGATGTGGACAACAGGTGAGTATTATTGGTTAGCATCTAGAGACGTATATTCTGACTCTACATTATGTTATTTTGATGTTAGACGAATAAATAGAAGTGGAGATGTACGGCAGCAGTTTGTGTGCAGTATATTCAAATGGTAATGAAATTGGACATATAATTTCTTATGGATTTCGTCCTTGTATTTCTCTAAATCCAAATGTTAAGGTAACAGCAGGAGATGGAGAAACAGAAGCTACTGCATATGAGTTGGGCGTATAAGAGGTTAGTACTCTAAAAAATATATTTTTCAAATTTTTATGTAAAACCTTGGTGTCGCAACCTACAATGAAAAGAAAAGTATGTAGGTTGCTCCAAGTCGCACTCGCTTCAAAAGAAGCTCGTTTGGTCGCTTACGCGGTTTTTATAAAAATTTTCTAAATATATTTTTAGAGTAATGATAGTATGCGTAAAGGTATAGTGTAAAATGTATGATAAAACTAGTCAAAAGTTCTCAGCGTAAATTTGGAAAAGACTTTGACTAGTTTTTCTTCATTATAACAAAAAACACATCTTATATGTCATGTTTTGTCGAAAGAAAAGTGTTGACATACAAAGAAAAATATAATATAAAATAAGTAAATTCTAAAACAAAAATTAAATCAAAACAACTTAAGTATTGCAAAAAAACAAAATCTCAAATTAGGAAAAATCTATCCTAAGAAAAATC
>CALXRX010000016.1 GCA_944390975.1 uncultured Clostridia bacterium
ACAATCAACAGGAACAGCAGTAGCATCAGAAGTATTAGAGGGAAAGACATTTTCAAACTCAAGTGAAGTAGGACTAATAGGAACAATGCCAAACAAAGGAGCAATAAATCAAACCTTAAATGCAGGAGGAAGTTATACAATACCAGAGGGATACCATAATGGAAGTGGAAAAGTAACAGCAAATACACTTGCAAGCCAAACATCAGCAAATGCAGGAGCAGGGCAAATACTAAGTGGATATACAGCATGGGTGAACGGAAGCAAGGTAACGGGAACAATGGCAAATAGAGGAAATTTAAATTGGTCAGGAAGCAATACAACATATACAGTACCAGCAGGATATTATAGTGGAGGAACATTAGACTCAAGACCAAGTTATAATAATGGATACAATGCTGGAGTTAGTGCAGGAAAAGCACAGGGAGCAAATTTTAATAATAAAGTACTTTGGACAAATCCAGATGCATCACATTCCTATGATTTTGGAACACAAACAATACCTAATTTATCCTCATACTCATATATTATGATTAGTAATATTTCAAATGTAAAGTATAACCCTGACTCTCAACCAGAGAAAGTAACATATTGTGTTTATCCAACTAATTTGTCTGTAGAAGTACAAATGAAAAGCCAAGCAATAGGAAATGAGAAATATATAAAAATAAATAAAAGTGCAAATCAAATTTCAATAAGGCAAGGTAGTTCCTATGACACAGAAATTGTTCCATTAAAAATATATGGATTATATTAAATAAAGATATAGTGATACAACTAAAAATATGATAAGTAAAAGAATTAATAATAGAAATAAAAAATGACGAAAAATAAACTTTCGTCGTTTTTTATAATTTAAAATGGAATTTTGTGAAATATACATATAAATGCTCTAGAATTTTGTGATAAAACATATTGATATATTAGGAATTTTGTGATAATATAGATAAAGAGGTGATAAGTATGAACCGTTTAAGAAGAAAAATTGACCAATATTTAATAGAATGGAAAAATGATAAATACAAAATGCCTTTAATTGTAAAGGGAGCTAGACAAATAGGAAAGACAGATGCAATAGAGAATTTTGCTAAAAATAATTATAAAAATGTAGTAGAAATTAACTTTGCTCTACAAAAACAATATCAAGATATATTTGATGATGGATATGAAGTAGATAGTATATTAAAAAATATTTCATTAAAAAATCCAAATTTTGAATTTATACCGGGAGAAACATTAATTTTCTTTGATGAACTTCAAGCTTGTAGTAATTGTGCAACATCTTTAAAATCATTTAATCAAGATGGAAGATTTGATGTGATATGTTCTGGATTTTTAATGGGAATCAATTATAAAGAAATAGAGTCCAATAGTGTTGGAAATAAAGTTGATTATAATATGTATTCAATGGATTTTGAAGAGTTTTTATGGGCAAAGGGATATAAAGAAGAACAAATTGAAGATTTATATAAATGTATGTTAGAAGTAAAGCCGTTAAGTAATACACAATATGATGTTATGATGTCTAATTTTAAAGAATATATGATAATAGGTGGAATGCCAGCAATTGTAAATAAATTTATTACTCAAAAAAATTATAGTGGAACACTAGAAATGCAAAAACAAATTTTATTAGACTATGAAGAAGATATTACAAAGTATGCAAATGGATTAGACCAAGGGAAAATATTAAGTGTATATAGAAAAATTCCTACATTTCTTGGAAACGAAAATAAAAAATTTCAAATATCAAAAGTTGAAGATGGGGCTAGAAGCAGAGAATATGTGGGTACAGTAGAATGGCTAGATAATGCAGGAATAATAAATATTTCGTATTGTATGCAGCAACCAGAACTTCCATTGGGAGGGAACTATAATCCAGATAACTTCAGGCTATATTTTGGAGATACAGGAATATTAATAGGTTCACTAGATAGCGAAGCACAAGAGGATTTAAGAAATAATAAGAATTTTAATACTTATAGAGGAGCAATTTATGAAAATATAGTAGGAGATATGCTAGTAAAACAAGGATACAAATTATATTTTTATAAAAATGAAAAAGGAACAATAGAAATGGATTTCTTTATAAGAGATAAAGATTCATTAATTCCAATAGAAGTGAAAGCAAACGATAATGCAACAATTTCTTTAAATAATTTAATTGATAGTGAAAAATATAAAGACATTAAATATGGCATAAAATTATGTAATAAAAATATTGGATTTAATGGTAAGTTTTATACGTTTCCATATTTCTTAACATTCCTTTTAAAAAGATATTTAAAAGAAAAATCAAACTAACTAGTAGTATAATTATGTAAAAAAGTGATAACTAAAAAAGCCTAAAACTATTGAAAATAGAATAATAGAAAGATAAAATGACGAAAAATAAACTTCGTCATTTTTTTGTGCTTAAAACGAAAATTATGTAGCTTGCTCCAAATCGCACTCGCTTCAAACGAAGTTTGTTTAGTTGGTTACGGGTTTTTAAAAAATTTAAAATATATATTTTAGAGTGAGAAAAATTAGGAGGAACGGATGAAAAAAGAAAAGAGAAATAGTAACTTAAAAGAAGTAAGAAAAAAGCTAGTAAAACAAGAAAAAGGAATAACACTAATTTCACTAGTAATTACAATAATAATATTGCTAATACTTGCAGGAGTAACACTTAGCCTAACTCTAGGAGATACAGGAATAATAACCCAAGCAGTAAATGCAAAAGAAGCCCAGGAAATAGCAGCAATAAAAGAAGATATGCAACTAGCAATATTAGATAAAGAACTAGAAAAAGGAGGAACAGGGCTAACAAAAGAAGAATTAGAAGAAATAGCAGGAAATTATGGAGAACTACAAGAAGATGGAAACACAATAAAAACAGATGAAGGATATGAAATAAAAATAGATGAAATATATAATCAAGGAGGAGGAACAACAGGAGGAGATGCAGCAACAGATGAAGAACTAGCAGAATTACAACAAAAAGTAGAAGAACTAGAAAAAACAGTAGAAGACTTAAACAATACCAAAACAGAATTAGAAGGAACAATAGAAGATTTAAATAACCAAATAGAACAAGAACAAGGAAATAGTGCAGCATTACAAGAACAAGTAAACAATCTAACACAACAAGTAGACAATTTAAATAAAACAATAGAACAACAACAAAACACAATAAATGATTTAAACACACAGATAGCAGACCTAAAAGATAAACAATCAACAGGAAATGCAACAGTAGCAGATGTATTAGAGGGAAAGACATTTTCAAACTCAAGTAGTGTAGGACTAATAGGAACAATGCCAAACAAAGGAGCAATAAACCAAACCTTAAATGCAGGAGGAAGTTATACAATACCAGCAGGATATCATAATGGAAGTGGAAAAGTAACAGTAAATTCACTTGCAAGCCAAACTTCAGCAACAGCAGGAGCAGGGCAAATATTAAATGGATATACAGCATGGGTAAATGGAAACAAAATAACAGGAAGTATGCCAAATAGAGGTGCATTAAACTGGTCAGGAAGCAATACAACATATACAGTGCCAGCAGGATATTATAGTGGAGGAACACTAGACTCAAGACCAAGTTATACTAATGGATATAATGCAGGAAGAACATCAGTAATTAACAATTTAAAATTAGTTACATCTAGTCAAGCCGAAAAACAAACTTCGTTTTCTTTTACAGCTCCGGCATCTTCATTTTTGTTTATAGCTGTTGGATTTGATTGTCAAAGGTCTAATAGTACAACAGATTTTTTTAGTGGATTTAGTGGTGCTACAGCAACATTAAAGGTAAAAAAATGGTGGATTCCAAATACAACATATAGAAGAAGTATTTTGTATATATATAAAATGGAATGTACTTCTGGAGCTACAATTACGGTTTCACATCTATCATCGGTTTGGGCAGGGCATACCCAAGAAGTTGCAGTATATTTAATATGGTAAGTAGAATTATAGCAAGATAAAATGACGAAAAATGAACTTCGTCATTTTTTAACATGTAAAGAAACTAAAGAGAACTTACAATAATTATAATAAAATAAGAAATTATTAAAAATTATAATTATTTAATTAAGAATAGAAAAAATAGATAAAAATACTTGACAATAGAAAACAAATGTTTTAAACTATATTTAGTTTAAGTAAAGGTCGTGATATAATAGAAAATAAAGAAGTAAAAAAAACATCGATATGGAAATACATCAAAAATGTAAAAATAATAAATATTTGATTAAATTGGAGGCGACATATGAAGGAAAATAAAAATGAAATTATATTGTTTGAAGATGAAGATATAAAACTAGAAGTAAATATGAAAGATGAAACGGTGTGGTTAAATAGACATCAATTATCTGAATTATTTCATAGAGATATTAAAACAATTGGAAAACATATAAATAATGCTTTAAAAGAAGAATTAAGAGATATTCCAACTGTCGCAAAATTTGCGACAGTTCAAAAAGAAGGAAAAAGAGAAGTAACAAGAGATATTGAATATTATAATTTAGATATGATTTTAAGTGTTGGATATAGAGTAAAATCATCAAAAGGTATAATGTTTAGAAGATGGGCTAATAAAGTATTAAAAGAATATATGTTAGAAGGATATGCTGTAAATCAAAGAAGATTGGAATATTTAGAAAAGACAATAAAATTAATAGATATAGCAAATAGAATAGATGAGCGATTAGAAAATAATGATGCAAAGGAAATATTAAAAGTTATTGGAGAATATTCAAAAGCCTTAGATTTATTAGATGATTACGACCATAAAACTTTGAAAAAAATTGAAGGAAATATTGATGATAGAAAAATATCATATAATGATTGTATTGATATTATTGCAAAACTAAGATTTAACGAAGAAAGTGATATATTTGCTATTGAAAGAGATAAGGGGTTAGAATCAATAATTGGTAATATTTATCAAGGCTTTGATGGACAAGATATTTATAAAAGTATTGAGGAAAAGGCGGCTAATTTCTTATATTTAATAGTAAAAAACCATGTTTTTATAGATGGAAATAAAAGAATTGCTGCAACCTTATTTATATATTTTTTAAATTATTATAATATTTTGATAAAAGATGGAAAACAAATTATAGATAATAATACATTGACAGCATTAACATTATTAATAGCGGAATCAAATCCTAAAGAGAAAGATGTAATAATAGATTTAGTTATGAACTTTTTGAATGACTAAATATTATGATAATGTAATTAAAAAAGCAATATATAATCATAATAAATATAAATAGAAGAGGGAATAATTAATATATAATAATTAATTATAATTATGTAAAAAAGTGGTAACTAAAAAAGCCTAAAACTATTGAAAATAGAATAATACAAAGATAAAATGACGAAAAATGAACTTCGTCATTTTTCTGTTATATAAAGATTTATGTTACAAAAAATTAGAAACACTTGACAAGTATTATTAGTAATTATAAAATATCTACGTAAGATAAAATATAAAATAATAATTAAATAAAATAAAGTATATATTTAAGAAAAAAACAGACAATAATGAAAAATAATGGGAGGAACATATGAGGAATAATATTGCAAGAAAAAATAAACGGAGTAACATTAATATCGTTAGCTATAACAATAGTAGTATTACTAATACTTGCAGGAGTAACATTAAGTTTAACTATAGGAGATACAGGAATAATAACACAGGCCCAGAAAGCAAAAGCATCACAAGAAATAGCAGCAATAAAAGAAGATATGCAACTAGCAATATTAGATAAAGAACTAGAAAAAGGAGGAACAGGGCTAACAAAAGAAGAATTAGAAGAAATAGCAGGAAATTATGGAGAATTACAAGAAGATGGAAATACAATAAAAACAGATGAAGGATATGAAATAAAAATAGATGAGATATATCAAGAAGGTGGAGGAACAATAGGAGGAGATGTAGCAACAGATGAAGAACTAGCAGAATTACAACAAAAAATAGATGAATTAGAAAAAACAGTAGAAGACTTAAACAATACTAAAACAGAACTAGAAGGAACAATAGAGGACTTGAACAATCAAATAGAAGAAGAGCAAGGAAATAGTGCAGCATTACAAGAACAAGTAGATAACTTAACTAAGCAAGTAGATAATTTAAATAAAACAAAAGAGCAATTAGAAAGTACAATAAGTGATTTAAACACACAAATAGCAGAATTACAGAAAAAACAATCAACAGGAACAGCAGTAGCATCAGATGTATTAAGTGGAAAAACATTTTCAAACTCAAGTAATGTAAATATAGCAGGAACAATGGAAAATAGAGGAGCAGTAAGTCAAAGTTTAAATGCAGGAGGAAGTTACACAATACCAGCAGGATACCATAATGGAAGTGGAAAAGTAACAGCAAATACACTTGCAAGCCAAACTTCAGCAACAGCAGGAGCAGGGCAAATATTAAATGGATATACAGCATGGGTAAATGGAAGTAAGGTAACAGGAACAATGAAATCATATACAAGTGGAAGCACAGCAATTACAACATCAGGGAGATGGGGATTTGATACAACATATGGACCATGGGTATATATACCAGCAAATGGATATTATGCAACAGCACATTGGTTAAACATACCGTGGGCAACAATAAAAGGCTCATTAGGTGATGCGGCAGCAGGAAATGTGTTAAGTGGAAAAACATTTACAAGTACAAATGGAGTAAAAATAACAGGAAGTATGCCAAATAGAGGAACATTAAATTGGAATCCAAGTAGTTCAACAACATATACAGTACCAGCAGGATATTACAGTGGAGGAACATTAAATAGTTCTGGTGCATATAATGCAGGATATAGTGCTGGAAATAGTGCGGGAAGAAGTTTAAAAACTACTTCTGGTACAGTTACATCATCATCTTCTAAAATGTCTATGACTGCAACTAATGGTAGTAGTAAAAGTTTATATTATGCAACACTAAATTTGAATTTTACACATACTGTTGTTAGTATAGTATATCAGCTAAATGGAGCCACATCTGGAAGTGCAAATTATTTTAGAATTAGTGCAAACGGTGAGTATATGTGTTGTGCGAATGACTACTATGTTCAAATGTCTACTATAAATTCAAATTGGCAAACAAATACAAGTATAAAAATTCCAACAGGCTCATTAGGGAATAAGTCTATATCTTATACAGTATATTATATTTAATTTTATAAACATAATAAAAAGGATAATTTCAGTAAATAACTTAAAATTATCCTTTTGTTATTGGTCGTCTTTTTACAAAACTTTGCTCTTCTACTTTATTATCATGCTATAACTCTATTTGTTATTTTCATCAATTTTCTGGTTTTCTTCGTTCTTAATCTCTTTATAGATTGAATTCTCTAAATAAAAATAAATAGGAATCAAAATAATAATAGCACAAATATCTTTTAGTGATGTGAGTGCTGTCTTGACTATTCCTGCTTTCACTGCGAAAAATAAATTGATAATTGAATAAAGAATACATGACAAGAATAGAATACATTCTATGAAAAACCGAAATTTAAGAGATTTCATAGTGAAAAGAGAATTTGTAAAAATTCCTATTAAAATAACTATTGCAAGTAAAGCAGTTGAAATCCAAGGTGTTAAAAAAAGTATTAAAATAAGCATAGGAATGTATCCTAAAACAGATGTCAATAAATAAAATATTATATTAAGCATAGAACTACCTCCAAAAAACGATTTGAAAAAGCAAGTTTTGTTAAACACCCAACAATTCGTAGGTTATAAACAACCGATTATATAAAATATTATATAATTTTTTTACATAATATGCAAATTTAAAAAATTATCTCATCAATTACGAACAAAACATTGCTATTTTGTTAAATTTAATATATTATAAATAAGTAAAAGTAAAACGAAATTAAAGGTGGTAACAATAAATGTACTTAAAAAGATTAGAATTACAAGGCTTTAAATCATTTGCAGATAAAACAGTATTAGAATTTATGCCAGGTATAACTTCTGTTATTGGACCAAATGGTTCTGGAAAAAGCAATATATCAGATGCAATTAGATGGGTACTAGGAGAGCAAAGCATGAAATCATTAAGAGGCTCTAAATCAGAAGATATAATTTTTGCTGGAACACAAAATAGGAAATCATTAGGATTTGCAGAAGCATCACTTATATTTGATAATACAGATGGCAAACTTCCAATAGAATATAATGAAGTAACAGTAACAAGAAAAATATATAGAACAGGTGAATCTGGATATTTTATAAATAAAACACCATGTAGACTAAAAGATGTATTAGAACTATTTATGGACACAGGAATAGGAAAAGATGGCTATAGTATAATAGGACAAGGAAAAATTGATGAAATTTTAAGCAATAAGTCAGAAGATAGACGTCATATATTTGAAGAAGCTGCAGGAATTGTGAAGTATAGAGTAAGAAAACTAGAATCTGAAAAAAGACTAGAAAATACAAAATTAAACTTATTAAGAATAAATGATATCTTATCTGAAATAGAAACAACCATCGAGCCTTTGAAATTGCAATCTGAAAAAGCAAAAAAATTTTTAGATTTAAGAGAAGAACTAAAAGGAATAGAAATAGGCCTATTTTTATACAATATAGAAGCATATAAGGAAAAAATAGAGCAAATAAAAATAGATGAAGATATACTAAAAACACAAAACGAGGATGCAGAAGAAAAGTTAAATTCTTTAAATGAATTAAAAGAAAAATTAAAACAAGAAATAAATTTTGCTACAAATGAAATAGAAAAAATGCAGAATATGGAATTTGAAAGCAGTAAAAAAATTGAACAAATAAATTCAAGTTTTAATGTAACAAATGAAAGAATTTCTAATAATAAAGAAAATAATTCAAGGTATGAAAAAGAAATACAAGAAAATAAAAACAGAATTGAAGAATTAGAAGAAGAGAAAAAAGCAAAAATAGAAAAGAAAACAAGTCTATTTAATAATAAAGAAAAATTTCAAAAAGAATTAGAAGAAAAAGAAAAAGAACTAGAAGAATTAAATAAAACATTATCTGCAAAAGAACTAGAAATAGAAGATAAAAAATCTAAGGTAGAAAAAAATGTAGATAAAAAATATGAAATAAATTCGCAAATAAATACAATAGAAATAAATTATGAGAATTATGAAAAAAGACAATCAAACCTAAAGTCTGAAATACAAACTACAATACATGAGTTAGATAGTACTCGTATTACAAAAGAAGATATTGAAAAAACATTTAATGAAAACTCTGCTAAAAGGAATAAAATTACAAAGAGTTTAGAGCAAATAAATCAAAAAAGAATTACTATTAATGAAAATATCAATAAATTTAACAGTAATATAAATACATATGAGACAGAAGAAAGAATAAAATCTTCTAGGTTAAAATTTTTACAAGAAACAGAAAAAGAAAAAGAAGGTTATATAAGAAGTGTAAAAGCACTATTATTAGCATGTGAAAAAAATTCACAATTATCAAAAGGAATGAATGGAGTTTTAAGCAATTTAATAAAAGTAGATAAACAATATGAAACAGCAATAGAAATGTCACTTGGAAGTGCAATTCAAAACATTGTAACAGATAGTGAAGAAGATGCAAAAAGATTAGTAGAATATTTAAGAAAAAATAATTTAGGTAGAGCAACATTTTTACCAATAACTTCAGTAAAAGGCAAAAAATTAGATAAAATAAATAGCAAAAACATTGATGGAGTAATTGGAATAGCATCTGATTTAGTTAAAACCAATAATAAATATGAACAAATAGTTATAAGTTTATTAGGAAGAACAGTAATTGTTGATGATATGGAAAATGCTATAAAACTTGCAAAACTAAATAATTATTCATTTAGAATAGTAACCCTGAAAGGAGATATAATTAATCCATCAGGAGGAATTACAGGTGGATCTGTTTCAACAAAAACAGTAAATATTTTAGGTAGAGCAAGAGAAATAGAGGATTTGGAAAAAGAATTAAAAAATATTGCTAAAAAAATAGAAGAAGAAAGAAAACAAAAAAATGAATATGAAGAAAACATTCAAGAGGTTTTAAAAGAAGTAGAAAGTTTAGAAGAACAACTAAAAGAAATAGACATAGTATATGCAGCAGATAAACAAAAGCTTATAGCTGTTGAAGAAAATATTGCTAAATTACAACAACGCTTAGAAAAATATAGAAATGAACAAAACGAATTAGAAATTTTAAAAGAAAACATCTTAAAAGAAAAAGATGAAAAGCAAAAAATAATAGATAATCTAATAGAAGAAACAAATAAAATAAATTCAGAATTAGAGCAATATGCGCTATTAAATAAAGATAATCAAAAATACATTGATGATTTGAATTTTGATATTACTAATTTAAAAATATCAGTATCTTCATTTGATGAAAGTGAAACTTCTATTAATGAGATAGTAGAAAGAATAGATTTAGATATTGAAAACAATATTAAAGCTATAACTAATAAACAACTTCAAATAGAAAATATAATAAAAGACAATATAGAACTTGAAAATAAATTATTAGAGTATAAAAAACAAATAGATGATATAAAACAAGAGGTAAATGATAGTACAGGCAAAATAGAAGAACTAAAAAAATCAAGATTAGAAAAAAATGAAAAACAATCTAAAGTAGAGGAAGAAGTTATTAGTCAATTTAAAGTGATAGAAGAATTAAAAGCACAAATTGTAAAAATAGATGTAAAAAAAGTAAAACTAGAACAAGACATTGAAGATATAATAAATAAAATGTGGGAAGAGTATGAACTCACTCCAAACCAAGTAAAAGAATATAAAAAGCCTACAAATGTATCTGAAACATCAAAAATAGTTAATAAATTAAGAAATCAAATTAAAGACTTAGGAAGTATTAATATAGATTCAATAGAAGAATATAAACAAACTAAGCAAAGATATGATTTTATGTGTGAGCAAAGATTAGATTTAGAAAATTCTATTGCAAAATTGAAAAAAGTTATTAATGATATGACAATTACCATGAAGGAACAATTTAAAAAGCAATTTTATATAATAAATCAAAACTTTGGAGAAGTTTTCAAAGAACTATTTGGAGGAGGAAAGGCAGAACTAATCTTAACCGATGTAGAAAATATACTAGAATGTGGAATAGAAATACATGTACAACCACCAGGTAAAAAACTTCAAAATATGACATTACTATCAGGAGGAGAAAAAGCATTTACTGCAATTGCACTATTATTTGCAATATTAAAAATAAATCCAGCACCATTTTGTGTATTAGATGAAATTGAAGCAGCACTTGATGATGTAAATGTATATCGTTTTGCAGAATACCTAAAAAAATTTTCAGGACAAACGCAGTTTTTAGTAATAACACACAGAAAAGGTACAATGGAGGCAGCAGATACTGTATATGGAATAACAATGCAAGAAAATGGTATATCTAAGTTGTTATCTATGAAGTTAAGCAAATAAAAAGAGTTAATAAAAGAATTATAACCCCAAATAATTAGACAAAAAAGTTTAGTTATATGGGGTTATTTTTATGTTACGAAAACACATAAAATATTTACAAAGCATTATAAAGGTGATATAATAACACTTGTTTAGGTAGAATATAATTAAAGGAGAACGCAATATGAGTGATAATACTAAATTAACAGAAGATGCAATAAAACATAAATCAAAAGAAATGCTAAAAAGAATTAGTAAATGCTATAATAAATGCAATGTGATGTCAATAGATGGAAATTCAAAAGAAATTATTGCATTTATTAATGTACTAAAAGTTCTAAAAGAACAATATTTAAGAATGTTAGAAGCTGTAATGGAAAAAGGTGAGTATGAAAAATACGAAAAAATAGAAGAACTATTTAACAAAAAGCTTTCAGAAATTGAATTAAAAATGATAAATAAAACAATTAGAAGGTATGATGAAATATTAATAGGAAATATAGAAAATATTAGAAAAACAGAAGAATTTCAAAACTTTAATAATATGGATAAGGCATTAGAAAAAATTCAAATGCTAAAAGAATTATTGCACTCATATAGTTTAAATATTAATGAAGATGAAAAAGAAAATTTTCAATTTGAAATTAGTAAATTGAAATTTGATGCTTTATTTAGAAAGCAAATAGAGCAATTAGTATTTGAAAATGGTGGAGAAATTAGCACTTTAACACAATATGATAGCGATGAGGAAAGAGATACATTTATAAAATTATTAGAAGAAAAAATAAAGCCTCTAGCAATTAAAGGTGAAAAACAGGAAGAAAAAGATGAATTATTAGAAATGAATCCAGAAGAAATATTAGAAAATAGTAAATTATTAGAGAGATTAATAATAATTGATATAAAAGAAAATCCATATAATTATATGAATTTATTAAAAGCTAAAATCTTTAATGCACATTTATGCAATATAGCAAATAATCCTTTTAAAGAAGAAGTATATTTAACCCAAAAAGATATACAAGCTTTAGGATTTGGACGAATACAAATGGAACTTTATAATCCAATAACTTTATATCCTGGTATGGAGAAAAATGAAATTTCTCATAGAGAAAATTTCTGTAGAAAGAAATTTGAAGACATGAAACTAAATAAGGTTAACTTTACATTGTTAAGAACATTACTTAGTAGCATTATAACAATGGATAATATTAGTATTGTTGAATGTAATAATTTATTTAAAAGATTTGGATTTGAATGTAGACCTTTAGTAGTAAATATAGGTCAAGAATGTGTAAAAATGCTATATGAAGAAGTAAAAGAATCAGAAGAATATAAGCAACTTTCAGAAGAAGCAAAGAAAAAGAATATAACTAGAAATGGTGATTATTGCAAGCTTGAATTAAAAGGTGTAACTTACGAATTTACGGAAAAAGAAGATAAAAAACAAGATACATTAGAGCAAATTTTTTCGCAAAGAAAAATTCCATCACTAAGAAAAGGTGAAGATGAAGAGAGTTTAAAAGAGGAAAAAGAGAGAATAAAAGGCAGTGGCATTATAACATATAATATAGATATTCTTATCTTATTAATAAATGATGCAATAAATAAAAGTAAACAAGATATTGAAAAATTAGAAAAAGAGAAATCATTTTATTGGCCAAAAGAAATTGACTTAAATGAATTAGAAAATGAAAAGAGACGACTAGAAGAATTAAAAAATAAAAAATTAACATTGAAAGAAGAAAAAGAACTTTTATCTATAATTAAGCATATTTATACAAATTTAAATATAAATAGCAATAATTGGGAATTAATACCATTAGAAGATATGCCAATAGATAATAGTACAGGGAGTTTTGTAGGAATAAAACCAGATATTGTTGAAGCAGAGGTATTAACTGAATTAAGAGGATATCATGTTGAATTTCGCGAAAGAAAAAATCCTTCTATGAATGATACTAGAGACAAAATAAAAACATATATGAATGATGCTAGAGATAATGCAAGAGCATATATGAGTGATACTAGAAATAATGTAAAAACATATGAATATAGAGATTCAAGACCTATATTTAATCAATACGAACAAGACTGTAAAGGCTTAGGAATAGAAATAAAAGGTGTCAACAAAAACTGGAAAAAGCCAAATTTTGATATTTACGTTAGGTTAGATGATATTTCAGACTGTCCAATTGATTATAATAGAGTTCAAACAGTACCTAAAGAAAAAGTAGAAGAAGCAGAAACAAGTATTAGGTAATGATAAATTTGGGATTTATATTGTACCAATTACAGCATTAAAACCATAATTAAAAGTAGAAAAACTTATGTAAAAAAGTGATAATTAAAAAAGCCCAAAAGTATTGAAAATAGAATAATAGCAAGATAAAATGACGAAAAATGAACTTCGTCATTTTTTGTGAAATTTTAATATATATATTGTTCAAACCTAGGAAAAACAAATTTTAAAAAATGTATATTAAAAACCTTAAAAAGTGTATATTGAAAATCTTAAAAAATGTATATTTATATTGAAAATACATAAAATATATAGTAAAATATAAGTATAAAGGAAGGTGATAAAAGATGCCTTTAAGAAAAGAAGAATATATAAATAGATTAGTTGATAAAAAAATAGAAGAATACTTATCTGTTTTTGGTGCAGTTAGTATTGAAGGCCCAAAATGGTGTGGAAAAACATGGACATCTTTAAATCATGCTAATAGTGTTGTACTTTTAGATGAAGAAGAAATAAAAGAAAAAGCAAAGTTAAGTTTAGATTTAATTTTGAACGAAAAAAGACCAGAATTAATTGATGAATGGAATTTAATTCCAGAGGTATGGGATGCTGTTAGAAGAAAATGTGATGAAACTACCCAAAAAGGAAATTATATTCTAACTTGTTCTACTAAATTGACAGATGAGGAGCAAAAAGAAAAAATACATCACTCTGGAGCTGGTAGAATTGGAAAAATAGAAATGCATACAATGAGTCTATATGAATCTGGAGATTCAACAGGCAAAGCATCTATACAAGATATGTTAAATAATAATTTAGAAAATACTTTAAATGAGAAAATAACATTAGACAAATTAGCAAATTTAATAATACGTGGAGGTTGGCCTTCTAACATTAAAACACCAGAAGATAAAATAGGAATTATACCTAAAAGTTATATTGAAGCAATTATAGAAAAAGATATTCATGACGATAAAAAAAGAGACAAAAGTAAAATGACAATGCTACTTAAAAGTTTAGCTAGAAATGAATCAACAATAGCAAGTAAAAATACATTATTAAAAGATATAGAACAATGTGAGAACGAAAGAGAAATTATTGAAAGTAGGATTACAATTGACGATTATTTAGATGTTTTAAATAGGCTACACATAACTGAAAATCAGAATGCATATAATGAAAATTATAGGTCACCAGCAAGAATAGGAAAGTCTTCTAAAAGACATTTTACTGATCCATCACTTGCTTGTGCATGTTTAGATTTGACAAAAGATAAATTAATAAATGATTTAAAAACATTTGGTTTTATGTTCGAAGCCTTAGTAGAAAGAGACTTACGAATATACATGGAATATCTAGGAGGGAAATTATATCATTTTAGAGATAATGTTTCTGGAATTGAAGCAGATTCAATATTAGAATTTAATGATGGAGAATATGCTGCTATAGAAATCAAACTAGGATACCATGAGGTGGAGAATGCCAAAAAAAGTTTATTAAATTTATACAATAACATGATAAAAAAACCTAGATTTATGTGTATTATAGTTGGATATACAGATGTTATAGCTAAAGATCCAAAAACTGGAATTTATATTGTACCAATTACAGCATTAAAACCATAATTAAAAGTAGAAAAAATTATGTAAAAAAGTGATAACTAAAAAAGCCCAAAAGTATTGAAAATAGAATAATAGAAAGATAAAATGACGAAAAATGAACTTCGTCATTTTTTGTGCTTAAAAATAAAAAAATAGGAGGAACAGATGAAAAAGGAAATAAGAAATAGTAACATAAAAGAAGTAAGAAAAAAGCTTATAAAGCAAGCAAAAGGAATAACACTAATCTCACTAGTAATAACAATAATAATATTGCTAATACTAGCAGGAGTAACACTTAGCCTAACATTAGGAGATAGAGGAATAATAACCCAAGCAGTAAATGCAAAAGAAGCCCAGGAAATAGCAGCAATAAAAGAAGATATGCAACTAGCAATATTAGATAAAGAACTGGAAAAAGGAGGAACAGGGCTAACACAGGAAGAATTAGAAGAAATAGCAGGAAACTACGGGGAATTACAAGAAGATGGAAACACAATAAAAACAGATGAAGGGTATGAAATAAAGATAGATGAAATATACAATCAAGAAGGAGGAATAACAGGAGGAGATGCAGCAACAGATGAAGAACTAGCAGAACTGCAACAAAAAGTAGAAGAACTAGAAAAAACAGTAGAAGACCTAAACAATACCAAAACAGAACTAGAAGGAACAATAGAAGATTTAAATAAACAAATAGAACAAGAACAAGGAAATAGTGCAGCATTACAAGAACAAGTAGACAACCTAACACAGCAAGTAGACAATTTAAACAAAACAATAGAACAGCAACAAAATACAATAAATGATTTAAATACACAAATAGCAAGCTTAAAAGATAAACAATCAACAGGAAATGCAACAGTAGCAGATGTATTAGAGGGAAAGACATTTTCAAACTCAAGTAGTGTAGGACTAATAGGAACAATGCCAAACAAAGGAGCAATAAACCAAACCTTAAATGCAGGGGGAAGTTATACAATACCAGCAGGATATCATAATGGAAGTGGAAAAGTAACAGCAAATACACTTGCAAGCCAAACATCAGCAACAGCAGGAGCAGGGCAAATATTAAGTGGATATACAGCATGGGTAAATGGTAACAAAATAACAGGAAGTATGCCAAATAGAGGAAATTTAAATTGGTCAGGAAGTAATACTACCTATACAGTGCCAGCAGGGTACTATAGTGGAGGAACATTAGACTCAAGGCCAAGTTATACTAATGGATATAATGCAGGAGTAACAGCAGCTGACAATAGAGCAAATACAAATTCAACAAACTATAAAACAGGATATAATGCAGGATATAGTGCAGGAGCAGCATCAAAAAGCTTAAAAACAAAAACATTTTCAAATGTAAGCCGTACTGAAACTGATTATACATGGAAAAATACAGGAAATGGAAATGATAAATATAGACGAATAGATGTTAATCTTGGACTATCTGGGCATACAATAGTTGGAATAAGATGGTACAATACTTCTGGTTCAGATAGTTGGATTTTATCTCCAGCAGGCTATATAGCAAGAGAAGGAAAACAAACATTTACACTTGTTTCAACAGGTCCTACAGGATCTTCTTGGGCAACTGCAAGTACAATTTGTTTACCATCAGGATCTTCTAGTGGCACTTATACGATTATCGTATATTATATATAATATAACTAAATAAAGGTAAAAAAGAGAGTATAATCTATAAAAATAGTACTTAAAGGATATCAAAAAATTAGATTATATACTCTCTTTTGCAATACTACATAAAAAACCTACTAATACCTATACAAATAAGTAATACACCAGATAAAACATTCCAAATATTATCTGGAATAGAAGAAACAGACAATATTTTTTTGCCAAGAAAACTACCAATACATAAAAATATAAGTTGAAAACTAGCAACAAAAATAGGAAAAATAAATGAAGAATATCCTATTATACTACTACAAATACCAATACACATAGAATCAATTGAAAGAGCAAGACCAAGATACAATGCTTCTTTCCAATCTATTTTTTTAGAGCCATCCAAATCGGAAGAAATTGGATTACGAATAATTTGGATTGTAATACCTAGAAAATCAATAAAAAAATTATAAGTTTTTGTATCTTTTTTATTAACCTTATTATTTATATTCTCATCATTATTTTTTAAAGCCTGATATATAACAAAAATCCCCATACATATTAAAAAAAAACTAGCAATAAAAGCAATGAAACTATTAGAAAAAATACTAGTAATAGCATTACCTATAAATAAAGAAATACTAGTAATGCAAACAGAACTTATAAACAAAATAACTTTAGCAATTCCTGAAATTTTTGTATTTCTAATTCCATATGTAATACCAATTCCTAAAGAATCAACACTAGAAGAAAGGGCTAAAATAAAATAAGTTATTAACATGAAATTTCACCTCATTAACATAATATGAAACAAATAAATTAAAGTGAAATTAATTATCATATTTTATTAGTACAAGCATAAAATAGTAAAAAATAAACAAAGGAGTGTTGATTATATGTGGCATACTATGGATATAGACCAAACAAGAAAAAACTTAAGAACTAATATTAATATAGGACTAACTTCTGAAGAAGCAAAAAAAAGATTACAAGAAAATGGGCTAAATAAGCTAGAGGATAAGAAAAAAGAAAATATAATTATAAAATTTTTAAAGCAATTCAATGATTTTATGATTATCATATTAATTGTAGCTTCTGTAATATCAGCAGTGATGGCATACATAGAAGGAAATAATGACTACATTGATTCTGTAATAATAATTGCTATAGTAGTATTTAATGCTATTATGGGATTAGTACAAGAAGCAAAAGCAGAAAAATCATTAGAAGCATTAAAAAAGATGTCTGCACCAATAGCAAAAGTTAGAAGAAATGGTAAAATTTTAAATATAAAAAGTGAAGAAGTTGTAGTAGGAGATATTTTAATATTAGAGGCAGGAAACTATGTGCCAGCAGATTGCAGGCTAATAAAAACATCTAATTTAAAAGTAGAAGAATCTGCTTTAACAGGGGAAACTTTACCTGTGTTAAAAGAAGCAAATATAATATTAAAAAATGATGTATCTCTTGCAGATACAATAAATATGGCTTTTGCAACAACCATTGTAGTAGGAGGACATGCAGAAGGAATTGTTACACAAACTGGAATGGATACAAAAGTAGGAAAAATAGCAAAAATGATTATTACAGATGAATCACCTGAAACACCAATACAAAAGAAGCTATCAGAAGTAGGAAAAATATTAGGAATAGCTTGTTTACTAATATGTCTTGCAATCTTTATAATAGGTATATTTAAAAAGATACCACCTATAGAAATGTTTATGACCTCAGTAGGGCTTGCAGTAGCAGCAATACCAGAAGGTTTGCCGGCAATTGTTACAATAATGCTATCTATAGGAGTTACAAAAATGGCAAAAAAGAATGCAATTATAAGAAAATTGCCAGCAGTAGAAACCTTAGGAAGTAGCAGTGTAATATGTTCAGATAAAACAGGAACTCTAACTCAAAATAAAATGAAAGTTGTAGAAATACAAGATATATATGGAAAAGTAGTAGTTGAAAAAGAATACAAACACATATTAAGCTTAGCCAGCATGTGTACAGATAGTACAATAGAAAAAGAAGGTGGAAAATTAGTTGCAAAAGGAGAAGCAACAGAAATAGCAATTGTAAATGAAGCATTAAGAATGGGTGAAAATAAAGAAGAATTATATAATACTTATAAACGTATTTGTGATATACCTTTTGATTCAGAAAGAAAATTAATGACTACAATACATAAAAAAGGAAATAAATATATAGTTATAACAAAGGGAGCACCAGATATATTAATAAATAGATGTACAAATTATTATTATAATAATCAAATAAATGTATTAGATGGAAATATAAAAAACAAAATTAATATAAAAAATAATAATATGGCAAATAATGCACTAAGAGTACTTGCGGTTGCATATAAGGAGATTGAGGTATTGCCAAGCAAAATAGTTTCAGAAAATGTAGAAAATAATTTAACATTTATAGGATTAATAGGAATGATAGATCCTCCAAGAGATGGAGTTAAAGAAGCAGTAGCGACATGTAAAAGAGCAGGAATAAAAACAGTAATGATAACAGGTGACCATATAATAACAGCAAAAGCAATTGCTAAAGATTTAGGGATTTTAAAACCAAATGATATAGCAATTACAGGAGCAGAATTAGACAAAATTTCAGATAAAAATTTAGAAAAAGATATAATGAAATATTCAGTATTTGCAAGGGTTTCACCAGAACACAAAGTAAGAATTGTAAAAGCATTTAGAAATACAGGAGCAGTAGTTGCAATGACAGGAGATGGAGTAAATGATGCACCTGCACTAAAAAATGCAGATATAGGAATATCTATGGGCTTAAATGGTACAGATGTAGCAAAAAATGCATCTGATATGATTTTAACTGATGACAATTTTGTAACAATAGTAGAAGCAGTAAAACAGGGAAGAAATATATTTGATAATATAAAAAAGGCTGTACATTTTTTAATTGCAACAAATATAGGAGAAATTGTAACAATATTTGTAGGACTTTTGCTAGGTTTAAAATCACCACTTCTTGCTATACAACTTTTATGGATTAACTTAGTAACAGATTCAATTCCAGCAATTGCATTAGGATTAGAAGCACCAAGTAAAGATATTATGAATGTAAAACCACGTAATTCTAAAAAAAGTATATTTGCAGATGGATTATGGGGAAAAATTTTTATTGAAGGAGTAATGCTTGGAATGCTTACATTATTTGCATTTAGCTTAGGAAATAATTTATATGGAATAGAAGTAGGAAGAACAATGGCATTTTTATCATTAGGCTTATTAGAATTAGTACATAGTTTTAATATTAGAAGTGAAGAATCTATTTTTAAGGCAGGAATATTTGAAAATAAATATTTAGTAGGTGCATTAATATTAGGTGCAATATTACAAATTGGAGTTGTTTGTGTACCAGTATTATCAAATATATTTAACTTAGTTCCTTTAAACTTAACACAATGGATTTATGTTTTTCTAATATCAATATCTCCAATTGTAATAATGGAAATACAAAAGAAATTTAATGAAATTAAATTTGGAAAAACAATATATAGCTATAAAGAAAAAATAGATTATTAAATAAAAGTGTATAACTATTTAGAAAATAATTATAAAAAATTATTACATTTATATTACATTTTACATTTTTTGTGGTTATAATCAAATATTATTGATATAATCAGGCTATAATATAATTACAAAGGAGGAATAGTTATGTTAAAATCAAATGTGGCATGGAGTACAAATGAAAATAGTTATACACAAGGAAAAGAGGCTGCAAAAAAAGCAGTAGTAGACTTAGTTCAAACAAAAGTAGCTTTCTTATATACATCTGTAGATTGTAATGTAAGTGAAGTTATAGAAGGAGCAAAATCAGAATTAGGAACAGCACCAATAATAGGTTGCACATCAAGTGCAGGTATTATTGTGCCAGATGGATTTATTTCATCTGAAAATGGATTTACAGGAATATTAGCTTTAGGAGATCCAGATACACAAGTAGGAGTTGCATCATCACAAAGAGGAGAAAATCCAAGAGAAACAGGAAAAAAAGTTGCAATTGAAGCAATGGAAAAGGCAGGCAAAAAATGTGCACCAGCATATATTTATATGGTTGCTTCACCAGCAGAAGAAGAATTCTATATTAAAGGAATTGAAGATGTAGTTGGTAGAGTGCCAATATTTGGAGGTAGTGCAGCTGATAACACAGTAGAAGGAAAGTGGAGTATATATACAAATGATAATATATTTGCAGACGGTGTAGCAGTAGCATTCTTCTATACAGATAAAGAAATGGAAAATGTATATACAGGAGAATACCATGAAACAACTAATTCTGGAGTTATCACAAAAATAAAAGGAAACAGAACATTAGTAGAAATTGATGGAGTACCAGCCATAAAAAAATATGCATCTTGGACAGGAAATAAATTAAAAGATTTAGAGGCTGATAACCTATTAGTTACAACAATAACAGCACCTTTAGGAGTAAAAGATAGATTAGGAGATTTAGTAGCAATACGTCATCCAATGTATGGAAATAAAGATGGCTCTATGAATATAGGAGCAAATTTAGCTGTAAATACAGCTGTTATCCAAATGGAAGCAACAGTAGATGAGTTAATTAATTCTACAGGAAAAACAATGAAAGCATTAAATAAACAAATGAATGAAGATATAGGAGCATATTTATTAGTACATTGTGGAGGAAGAAGATTAGGAATTGGAGATAGAATAGATGAAGTTGCAAAACAACTAAAAAAAGAAGCAAAAGGTGTTCCATTTATTACAATATTCACATTTGGAGAATATGGTGTAAAAGACCATGGGGCTAATACAACAGGAGGTCTAATGTTATCATTTACAGCATTTGGTAAATGAAGAACAGGGGAAAAACCACAAGAATTAAATAAAAATAGTATTAGTAAAAAGGAGGATACTAGTGTGAAAAATTTAATAGGATATGAATGGAAAGAAGCATCTAACAAAGCTACAATAGAAGTTGTAAATCCTGCAACACAAGAATTAATAGATACAGTTCCAAATGTTACAGAAGAAGATGTAGATGTTGCAGTAAAAGTAGCAATAGAAGAACAAAAGAAATGGGAAAAAGTTTCTATTTATGAAAGAGCAGATATATTATATAAATTTGTAGATTTAATAGAAGAAAACAAAGAAAGATTGGCTGTACTTCTATCTAATGAAACAGGAAAACCAATAAAAGAAGCAAGAGGAGAATTAGCTAATGTGAGAATTGGTACGAGAGGTTTTATAGAAAGAGCAAAACACTTATATGGTGAATATATACCAGCAGGAACAGAGGCTGGACAAGAAAATACTATGCAAATTACTAAAAGATATCCAATTGGTGTTATAGCAGCTATTATACCATTTAATTTTCCAAGTGACTTATTCTGCCAAAAAGTGCCACCAGCTTTAATGATGGGAAATAGTATAATTGTAAAACCATCAAACTATAACCCACTAACATTAATAGAATATGTTAAATTAATGATAGAAGCGGGTGTACCAGCAGGATGCATTCAAATATTAACAGGTGATGGACCAACAGTTGGACAAGCATTAGCAAGACATCCAGGTGTTCATTTAGTATCATTAACAGGTGGAACAGCAGCAGGTATTCAAACAATGGGAACAGCATCAAAAAATTTAACACATGTAATGTTAGAATTAGGTGGAAATGATGCATTTATCTTCTTAGAAGATGGAGATATGGATTTAGCAGTTAAAGAAGCAACTTGGGGAAGATTATATAATGGTGGTCAAGTATGTTGTGCAAGTAAAAGATTTTTAATTCATAACTCAAGAAAGCAAGAATTTATAGACAGAATGAAAGAAGTTATTTCCAATCTAAAAATAGGAGATCCTATGAAAGAAGATACAGATATGGGACCAATGATTAATATAAATGCAGCTAAAAGAATAGAAGAACAAGTAAATCAAATGGTTAAAGAAGGTGCAACTATAGTATGTGGTGGAAAAAGAGAAGACGCATATTATTACCCAACCATATTAGATAATGTTACAAAAGATATGGAAGTTGCAAAAGACATGGAAATATTTGGACCAGTTATTTCTGTAATAGGATTTGACGATGTTGAAGAAGCTATAGAAATAGCGAATCAATCTTCATATGGACTATGTGGATGTGTAATATCAAAAGATTATTCAAGAGCAATGAAAATAGCAGATAGATTAGAATGTGGAGGAGCAATTGTTAATGGAGCAAGTTTTTATCGCTCATTTGAAATGCCATTTGGAGGATGGAAACATTCAGGAATTGGAAATGAAGGTGTATTAACAACATTACAAGAAATGTCAAGACTAAAAACAATAGTGCTAAAAAATATATTATAATATAAAAAACAAACATAAATAAAAATAAAGTGTAAATACAATTAAATTGAACTAACAAAATAAAAACTAACACTAAAATTAAGCTAATCAAAAATAAATTAAATAAAACATATTCTAAATATATCTTGCAAATAAATCATAAATGAAATAAAATGGTATCAAGAAAATTTCATTTTGAAAGGGGAATTTATGAAAAGAACTATAAAAAGAATATGTTTTATTTTTTTATTATTTTTATCAATTCTATTAATTGCCAATATATCTAAAGCAAGTAGTGGACTAAGGTTAAAAAACTTAAATTATGAAGTACAACTAAACAGTGATGGAACAGCAGATGTAATAGAAACATGGAGAATTTCAATAGAAAATACAAACACTTTATTTAAAACATTTGAAATAGACGAATCAAAATACAGTGAAATAACAGATGTAAAAGTAGAAGAAGTAAAAAATGGAGAGAATATAAGTTTCAATAAAATAAATAGATATCAATATCATGTTGATAAAAATTGCTATTATGCATTAATGAATGATGGTAAATTTGAAATTGCATGGGGAGTAAGTGCAAAAGATGTTACCAAAACATACAAAATAAGCTATAAAATTGTAGATGCTGTAAAAAACTATAATGATTGTTCAGAATTTTACTGGCAATTTATAAGTACAGATTCAGAAATACCAGCAAACCTAGTACAAGGAACAATAAAGTTACCAACACAAGTTGTAAATAAAGAAGACTTAAAAGTATGGGCACATGGACCATTAAATGGAAATATAGAAATAATTTCAAATGATACAGTTAAATTTGAAGTACAAGATTTTGATAAGAATACAATGCTAGAAGCAAGAGTAGTAACACCAACAAATATATTTTCTTTAAACAAAAATGAAACAAATCAAAAAAATTTAGATGCTATATTAGAACAAGAACAAAAATGGGCTGATGAAGCAAATGCTAAAAGAGAAAAAATGTTAAAACAAGAGCAAGAAAGAAAAGAATTGCTTATAAAAGGTTTTATAGTTTTTAATATTATTGGATTAGTAGTTGCAATTTTTGTTATTAAAAAGATTATTCAATACCATAAAGAATTAAAACAAACACCAATTATAAAACCAAATCAAGAATTTGAATATTATAGAGAGATACCAAATGAAAATGCAACACCAGCACAAGCAGGATTTTTATACTATTTTAAAAATACTGGACTACAATTTAATATACCAAAAGTTATATCTGCTACAATGCTAGACCTATGTATGAAGAAATATATTGAATTTGAAGTTATACAAGATAAAAAGGAACAAATAAAAGTAATTATAAAGAATGAAGATATAACAAAATTATCTGAAGATGAAAAAATAGTATATGAATTATTACAAAAAATACCAAAAAATAATGAAAAATCTTTTACTATGAAAGATTTTCAAAAATATTTAAGTTCACATTCAAGTAGTGTTACTAACATATTTAATAAAATAGAAAAAATTGCAAAACAAACTGCAAAAAAAGAAGGAAAATATGATGAAGAATTAATAAAAAAACATAATTCATACGCATCAAAAGGTGGACTATATATATGTTTAGCAATAGTAAGCTTAATTGCAATGCAATTATTAATAATACCTGCAATAGTTGCAGCAGTATATTGTTTTAAGATATCATCAAGATATAATACATTAACACAAGAAGGAACTAATGAAAAAGCTATGTGGGAAGGGTTAAAAAAATATATGGAAGACTTCTCAATGATAAAAGATAAAACTGTACCAGAACTTATCTTGTGGGAAAAATATTTGATATATGCAACAACTTTTGGAATAGCAGATAAAGTATTAAAGCAATTAAAAGTAGTATATCCTCAAATAACAGATACAGATTATATGATGTCACATGGATATACATATATGTATTTAATGTATTCCCACAACTTTAATAATACATTTATAACAACATTAAATAGGTCTGTGTCAACATCATATAGTAACATGACCAATTATTCATCTGGAATAGGCGGAGGAGGTGGCTTCTCTGGTGGCGGTGGCTTCGGTGGAGGCGGCGGCCGGAATGGGCGGAAGATAAAAAATTATGTAAAAAAGTGATAACTAAAAAGCCACAAAACTATTGAAAATAGAATAGTAGAAAGATAAAATGACGAAAAATAAACTTCGTCATTTTTTTGTGCTTAAAATAGCTATAGTTAGAAAGCCAGGCTAAGCAAGTGTATGCAGTAATTTTACTATAGTTAACAAAAAAATTGGTATTTTATTTTTTATTTTAACGGGAATTTTTTTGTTAATATATAACTAGTATAACCGTTTCCTACTCATAAGAATATACTATTTATAGATAGATGAAAAAAGGAGGAAATGATGAAAGAAATATTAGAAATTAAAAATGTAGCTAAAACATACCAAGCCAAAAATGGTGAATTAGAAGCAATAAGAGATGTGAGTTTTTCTGTAAAAGATGGGGAATTTGTAAGCATTATTGGACCAAGTGGATGTGGTAAATCCACATTATTATCAATTATAGCAGGATTAGAGGAAAAAACGTCAGGAGAAGTAATATTAGAAGGAGAAAGTGTAAACAAGATTTCAGATAAAATAGGATACATGTTACAAAAAGATAGTTTACTAGAATGGAGAACAATTTATAACAATGTACTATTTGGATTAGAAATAAGAAAAAATAAAAATGAAAAACAAACCATATATGCAAACGAATTATTAAAAAAATATCATTTAGAAGAATTTAAAAATAAATATCCTTCTCAGCTATCGGGTGGAATGCGACAAAGAGTTGCTTTAATAAGAACTTTAGCAGTAAAACCTAGAATATTACTATTAGATGAAGCGTTTTCAGCTTTAGATTATCAAACAAGAATAATGGTAACAAAAGATATTTATAAAATTCTAAAGAATGAAAATATTACAACAATAATGGTAACACATGATATTTCAGAAGCAATAAGTATGTCTGATAGAGTAGTAGTTTTAACCAAAAGACCTACTACTGTAAAAAAGATATATGACATTAATTTTGAAATAGAAAACAGAGATCCATTAAATTGCAGAAAAAGCCACAAATTTAGCGAGTATTTTGACTGCTTGTGGAAGGAGCTTGATGTACATGGATAAGAACATATCAAATGATAGGAAAAAATACTTAAGAAAAGTTAAAACAAATAAAATAGCTGTATTTATAACACAAATAACAATCGTTATAGGATTTATTATCTTATGGGAAATTTTAGCCAACCTAGGAATAATAGATAGTTTTATTACAAGCCAACCATCAAGAATTTTTAATACATTTATGAACTTATCACAAAATGATTTACTAGAACATTTGGGTGTTACATGTTTAGAAACCATAATAGGTTTTGTTTCAGGTACTATACTTGGTATTATTTTGGCAATATTATTATGGTGGTCAAAATTTTTAGCAAAGGTTGCAGAGCCATTTCTAGTCATATTAAATAGTTTACCCAAAATTGCATTAGGTCCAGTAATAATTATATGGGTTGGTGCAGGAATGGAAGCAATCATTGTTATGGCTCTATCTATTTCTCTAATTGTAACTGTTTTAGAGATATTAAATGGATTTTTAAATACAGATAGAGAATTATTACAAATGGCAAAAACATTTAATGCAAGCAAGTTTCAAATATTAACAAAAGTTGTTATTCCAGCCAACATTTCTACATTTATAAATTCACTAAAAATTAATATAGGACTTTCTTTAGTTGGTGTTATATCAGGAGAATTTTTAGTATCAAAAGCTGGACTTGGTTATCTAATTGTTTATGGAGGTCAAGTATTTCAATTAGATTTAGTAATGACAAGTGTGATAATTCTTGCAATAGTTGCAGCAATAATGTATCAAAGTGTTGTTATTCTTGGAAAAATTGTAATAAAAGGGCAAAAATAAATAAAGGGGGAAGTTTATGAAAAGAATAATAATTGTGTTGTTAGTCCTTATTATAGTGTTAAGTATTGGGATAACAAGTATCGTATTAAAAAAAGGAAACGATACAAATGATATGCAAAAAATACGATTAAACGAAGTAACACGTTCTGTGTTTTATGCACCTCAATATGTAGCAATAAGTAAAGGATTTTTTGAAGAAGAAAAACTAGAAATAGAAATTACAACTGGTCAAGGGGCAGATAAAGTAATGACAGCAGTTCTTGCAGGGCAAAGTGATATTGGATTTGCAGGACCAGAAGCATCTATTTATGTGTATAATGAAGGAAAAGAAGACTATACACAAGTATTTGCACAACTTACCAAAAAAGATGGCTCATTTTTAGTAAGTAGAACAAATGAAACAGATTTCAAATGGACAGATTTAAAAGGAAGAACAATTATACCAGGAAGAAAAGGTGGAGTACCATATATGACAGTAGAATATGTGCTAAGAAAGAATGGGTTAGATCCACAAAAAGATGTTATACTAGATGATAGTATCAAATTTGATTTGATGGCAGGAGCATTTTCAGGAGGAACAGCAGATTATGTTACATTATTTGAGCCAACAGCAACAATGACACAAAATGCAGGTAAAGGATATATTGTAGCATCTGTTGGAGAAGAAGCAGGAGAAATACCTTATACAGCATATTTTGCAAAAAAAAGTTATATTGAACAAAATGAAGAAACCATACTAAAATTTACAAAAGCAATTTATAAAGGTCAAAATTGGGTAAAAGAACATACAGCAACAGAAATTGCAGAAGCTATAAAAGACTTTTTCCCAGATACACAAGTAGATTTATTAGCAAATGTAATACAAAGTTATATAGACATTGATGCTTGGAATAGTAATCCTATTTTAAAAGAAGAATCTTACAATTTATTACAAACTGTAATGGAAGAGGCAGGAGAACTAAAACAAAAAGCACCATATGATAAAGTAATAAATAACAAATATGCACAAGAAGTTATTGATAAATAACATAAAAAAACATAAAATATGAATTATAATATGGAAAATATTACTAAATTAAATAGAAATAAAAACCTAGAAAAAGCATATAATAAAAGTAAATTGTTGTTAAGGAGAGGTTTTTATGATAAAGATGATTGAATTACCTTATACATTAAATTCTTTAGAGCCATATTATAGTAGAGAAACATTAGATATTCATTATAATATTTTATACAAAGGTTATGTAGATAACACTAATAAAACTGAAGAAAAGTTAGCAAAAGCGAGACTTGAAAATGACTTTCAAAATATAAAATGTTTAGAAAGAGATTTAGCTTTTTATGGATCAGGTGCAATTTTACATCAGTTATTTTTTGAAAACATGGGTGTTCCAGTTCCAACTATGCCAAGTACCAAATTAATGGAACAAATAAATAAAGACTTTGGAAGTTTTGATAAATTTCAAAATCAATTTGTAGAAGCTTCAAAAGCTGTAGAAGCATCTGGATGGTGTATACTTGCTTGGGTTTCTAAATTTAATAAATTGGAAATATTGCAATGCGAAAAACATCAAAATTTAACATTATGGGGTTGCATACCTATATTTGTATTAGATATGTGGGAACATTCATATTTTTTACAATATAAAGCTAATAGAGCAGAATATATAAATGCTTTTAAAAATATTATCAATTGGAAAGTTATTAATAAAAGATTTGAAGAAATCACTTTAGTATAGACTAAAGTGGTTTTTAGTTACAGTTCAGTCAATTTTACTTTTTTAAATTGGTAGTTAATTGTATATAAATATTTTGAACAGTCACCATTCTCCACTTATGGCTCCTCATCGTTCTTCAATATTTATATACAATTAACTATCAACTAAGTACTGAGAGTCTGAACTTTACGATTTTTATTTTAGATTTACTTTTTAAATATAGAATAAAATGAAATATTGTGCTATAGTATATTAATATGAAAGGATTGGAGGATAATCATGAAAATAAATGTTGTATTAGTAGAGCCTGAAATACCACAAAATACAGGAAATATTGCAAGAACTTGTGCAGCAACTGGTGGAAAATTACATTTAGTTCATCCACTTGGATTTAGTATTGATGAAAAACACTTAAAAAGAGCAGGACTAGATTATTGGGATAAGCTTGAAATAGAAGAACATATATCTTTTGATAAATTTTTGGAAAAATATTCTCCTGAAAATAACAATATGTTTTTTGTTACAACAAAAGGGAAACATGTTTATTCAGAAAATGTATTTGCAAATTTAGAGGAAGTATTTGTTTTGTTTGGAAAAGAAACAAAAGGTTTACCAGAAAATGTATTACAAAAAAATTTAAGTAAAACAATACGAATTCCGATGAAGGAACATCTACGTTCATTAAATTTATCAAATTCTGTAGCAATTGTAGTATACGAAATACTAAGACAAAACAATTTTTGTGGCTTAGAGGAAATTAGTAGTTATTTTGATAATATATAAAGATAAACATTCATATTAATTAATATATTCATGATATTCATGAAAAAATAAACCAAGTCAAGCTTAAAAAACGTAGTAAAATTGAGAAAATAGAAGAATAACAGAGAAAATATACAGAAAAACTAAAATAAATAAAAGAAAAAATTATAAATTTTAAAAAAATATACTAATTGAGGTATACATAAGTTGAAATTGCATAAAATATAGTGTATAATTAGAAAATATTCGCGCTAAAAAAGAAAAGGAGAGTGAATTTATATTTTAAGCAAAAAGATTAAACACTATACAAAAGAAATCGTAAAGCTTACAAATATAATAGCAATTGGAATATTTATTATAACCGCGATAATATTTATGAAATTTAAATCAGCTTATATAGTATATTTAGATGAACAAGTAATAGGATATATAGAAAATAAAAATGAATTTGAAAAATTATTAGAACAAAATTTATATAATAATTTAGAAGAAAATATTGCTTTTTCAGATATAAATGCTGAAATAAAATATGAAAGTAAGTTAATAAATAAAGATAAAACAACACAAGAAGAACAAGTATTTCTTGCAATTAAAGAAAAATCAGATGTAACATATTTTCAATATGCAATAAATGTAGATGGTGTAGATAGAGAATATGTTAAAACAGAGGAAGAAGCAGATATAATTGCAGAAAATTTAAGAAAAGAACTTGGAGAAGAAATAAATGTAGCTGTTAGTACAGTATATACAAAAGAACTAGATATTGCTTCTTCACAAGAATTAGCCAGTATTTCAGAAGAACTAGAGTTAAAAATAAAGCAAGAAAAAGAAGAAGAAGCTAAAAAAGAAGCTTCAACTATAAATGGAGTATATCTAGCAGTAAACCCAATTTCAGGAAATATTACTTCAAGATATGGAGCAAGAGAAAGTATAAGAGACCATACACATAAAGGATTAGACATTGCAGCAAAAACAGGAACACCTATAAAAGCAGCTGCAGGAGGAACTATTGAATATTCTGGAACTATGGGAGGATATGGCAAATTAGTTATTATAAATCATGGTAATGGTATTCAAACATATTATGGACACTGCAGCAAATTAAATGTAAAAGTAGGAGAAACAGTAGAAGCAGGAGATGTAATTGCAGAAGTTGGAAGTACAGGAAATTCAACAGGCCCACATTTACATTTAGAAATACGACAAAATGGAAAATATGTAAATCCAGCTAATTATTTATATAAATAAGAAGATAAAAAAGCAAATATTTTGTTTAAAAATATTTGCTTTTTTTTATATATATGATATTATATTCTTTAGGAAAAATAAAAAGGAGGTTATCATGAAAGGCTATTTAGTTTTAGAAAATGG
>CALXRX010000017.1 GCA_944390975.1 uncultured Clostridia bacterium
TCTATTTTAGAAATTCCACTAACAAATAATTTTTTCTTAACATATTCACGGATTTTATGGTCTTCTACTAAATAATCTGAAAAATCTTTTTTATTAGCATACCATTTTGAGTTCCAATCTTTAATAATTCCTACTCTTAATCCATGTGGATGCATTTTTTGTCCCATGCTAAAAATCCTCCTTCCTATTTCTTTTCACTTAATACGATTGTTATATGACTTGTTCTTTTTCTAATTCTAACAGCTGAACCTTTTGCTGCAGGTCTTATTCTTTTTAGAGTAGGACCTTGATTTGCATATATTTCAGAAATATATAAATTTTTACTATCCATATTGTGGTTGTTTTCAGCGTTTGCAATTGCTGATTTTAATAATTTTTCAATAATTGCTGATGCAGCTTTTGGTGTGAATTTTACTATTGCTAAAGCTTCATTTACATCTTTACCTCTTATTAAATCTGCAACGATTTTTACTTTTCTTGCTGAAATTCTTGCATACTTAAGAGTTGCTTGTGCAGTTTGTACTGTTTCTTCCACTTAATTTCCCTCCTTATTGTGTTAGAAGTTAGATTAGTAAGTTTATTTACTAATTCTAATTTCTGTTTCTATTTATTTTTTAACATTAGATGCTTTCTCTCCTGCATGACCTTTAAAAGTTCTAGTTGGTGCAAATTCACCTAATTTATGTCCAATCATTTCTTCTGTAATGTAAATTGGAACATGTTTTCTTCCATCATGAACAGCTATTGTATGTCCAACTAATTGTGGATATATTGTAGATGCTCTTGACCATGTTTTTAAAACTTCTTTTTTTCCAGTTTCATTCATTGCTTCTACTCTTTTTAGTAATTCAGGTGCAATAAATGGTTGTTTTTTACTTGATCTTGACATTTAATTATTTCCTCCTTTTCTTTATAGAGTAATCGTCTAATTAACATTAAAAATTTATTTTCTTCTCTTAACAATAAATTTATTAGATAATTTATTTTTCTTTCTTGTTTTGTATCCAAGAGCTGGTTTACCCCAAGGAGTAAGTGGTCCTGGACGTCCTACTGGTGCTCTACCTTCACCACCACCATGTGGGTGATCTACTGGATTCATTACTGATCCTCTTACAGTAGGTCTAATTCCCATATTTCTTTTTCTTCCAGCTTTACCTATTTTAACATTTTCATGGTCTGTATTTCCAACTGTACCAATAGTTGCTCTACATCTTGTCATAACTAATCTCATTTCACCAGATGGTAATCTAACATGTGCATATTTTCCTTCTTTTGCCATTAGTTGTGCACTTTGTCCTGCACTTCTTACCATTTTTCCACCTTGACCTGGATTTAATTCAATATTATGAATTAATGTACCTACTGGTATATTTTCTATTGGCATACAATTTCCTGGTTTAATATCTGCTTTTAATCCAGATACAACTTTGTCACCATCTGTTAATCCAAGTGGTGCTAAAATATATGCTCTTTCTCCATCTTCATACTCTATTAATGCTATGTTTGCACTTCTGTTTGGATCGTATTCAATACCAATTACAGTTGCTACCATATCATCTTTTGAATTACGTTTAAAATCAATTATTCTATATTTTTGTCTGTTACCTCCACCTTGATGTCTAACTGTTATTCTACCATATGAGTTTCTACCAGCTTTTTCTTTTTTCTTAGCAAGTAAAGATTTTTCTGGTGTTTTTTTAGTGATTTCTGAAAAATCTGAAACAGTCATATTTCTTCTAGAAGGTGTATAAGGTCTAAAATGTTTCATTGCCATTTTGTATTTTCTCCTTTAAAATTTATTTACGGATTTTTTCCTGCTCCGTATAACAGATATTTTTTATTTTCCGGGTTATTTCCCGATAAGTTAATTGTTTCTATGCTCCCATAAATTCTTCAATAGAATCTTTGTATTTTTTAGAAATTTTTGTTTCTTTTCCACCTTTGGCTAAATATGTTTTATCTGTTGGGTTTGTGTCTATTGTAACAATAGCTTTTTTCCAGTCAGATGTTTTACCAACGTGTACTCCTACTCTTTTTTCTTTTCCTTTAACAGTAATTGTGTTTACATTTAAAACTTTAACATCAAAAAGTTTTTCAACAGCTCTTGCTATATCAACTTTTGTTGCTTTTTTATTTACTTTAAAGGTATACTTTCCAGCTTGTAATCCATCATTGCTTTTTTCTGTAATGATTGGTTTTATAATGATATCTTCTGGTCTCATTATGCGTACACCTCCTCTAATTTTTTAACTGTGTCTAATGTAATAACAAGATTTGTGTATTTTAATAAATCGTATACATTTATTGTATTTACTAAACTTGTTTTTACTCCTTCAATGTTTCTTGCTGATTTTTGTACATTTTCATTTTTTTCTGGTAATAGGATTAATGTTTTTCCTGATACTTTTAGGTTTCCTAAAGCATTAACCATATTCTTTGTTTTGATTTCTTTAAAATCAATTTTATCAACTACTACTAATTCATTTTCTAATACTTTTGAACTTAATACTGATTTAATAGCAAGTCTTCTTTCTTTTTTATTTACTTTATATTTATAGCTACGTGGTTTTGGTCCTAATGCAATTCCACCACCAACCCAGTGTGGAGCTCTAATACTTCCTTGTCTTGCTCTACCTGTTCCTTTTTGTCTCCAAGGTTTTTTACCACCACCAGATACTTCTGATCTTGTTTTTGTGCTTTGTGTACCTTGTCTTTGGTTAGCAAGGTAGTTTACAAGTACACTATGTACTATATCTTCATTTGGCTCTATACCAAATATTTCTTCTTTTAATTCTACGTCACTAACTTTTTTACCTTCAATACTATATACATCTACTTTAGGCATTTTAATGTCCTCCTTCCTCTCTATTTAACCACTTTTACAGATGGTTTAATTTTTAGTAATGCTCCTTTTGTTCCTGGAACACTTCCTTTTACTAATATTACATTTTTATCTAAATCTACTTTAACAACATCTAAGTTTTGTATTGTAACTGTTTGTACTCCCATATGTCCTGGAAGTTTTTTACCTTTAAATACTCTACCTGGTGTTGATGTTGGTCCCATTGAACCTGGTCTTCTATGATACATAGATCCATGTCCCATTGGTCCTCTTGATTGTCCATGACGTTTAATAACACCTTGGAATCCTTTTCCTTTAGTTGTTCCTTGTACGTCTATTTTATCTCCAGCAACAAAGACATCTGCCTTTATTTCATCTCCTACTGCTACATCTATAGTGTTTACTCTAAATTCTCTTAAATGTTTTTTGTTTTGAATTCCTGCTTTTTTGAAATGTCCTGCTTCTGGTTTGTTTATGTGTTTATCTTTTATTTCACCATATCCTAATTGAACAGCATTATATCCATCTGTTTCAATTGTTTTTACTTGTGCAACTACACAAGGTCCAGCTTCAATTGCTGTAACTGGAATTACCAAACCTTTTTCATCAAAAATTTGTGTCATTCCAATTTTCTTTCCTATTATTGCTTTCATTTAAATTTTCCTCCTAACTATTGGCTAATAATTTCTATTACTAGCTTGGTTTTGTTGATTTTTTATTGATTAATTGTTTTTCATAATTTATATAAGGTTTTATTCCTTATAATTTTATTTCTATTTCAACACCAGCTGGTAATTCTAATTTCATTAGATTGTCAACTGTTTTTTGTGTTGGGTAAAGAATATCAATAACTCTTTTATGTGTTCTCATTTCAAATTGTTCTCTTGAATCTTTGTATTTGTGAGGACAACGTAAAATTGTTACAACTTCTTTTTGTGTAGGTAATGGAATAGGACCAGAAACTTTAGCTCCTGTTCTTTTAGCAGTATCTACTATTTTTTCAGCAGACTGATCTAAAATAACATTGTCATAAGCTTTTAATCTTATTCTGATTTTTTCATTTCCTACTATTTGTTTTGTTGTTGCCATAAGTATTTTCCCTCCTTAAAATTATAATGTACCTTGGCAAGTTATAAACGCACCCTGGTGTTTCTTTTATTACCATATAAAAACCCAAGCTTTGCATGAATTTCTTGGGATAAGTGCTTTATTTATAAAAAACTTACCGCCCGGTCTAAGCCAAGACATACTCCACGAAAGTTCCCTCCAACTGTAATGTTGTAGCCACATTTCGCTTCACCGCAAATCTACATGCTTAAATATTATACAACGGCTTTTTTGCTATGTCAACCACTTTTTACCATTTTTCTGAATTTTTCGGTTTTTTCAGGATTTTGTTGATTATCTTTTGCATTCTCTTTTGTTTTCCTTAATTTTTATATTCTAACATTGAAAAATCCTAATCATTACGGCTTTTTTAATTTTTTCTATGTAATAATTTTAATAATAATTATAACTGCATAAAACATTGCTAATCCTATTGCTTCTAAGATTTCTAATTTTGTTTTTTCTCTTTCATATTCTTTTTTATAATCCATGTTTTCACATCCTTAATTATTTTTTCGCGTTGTGAAACTAGTTATTTATCTTTAAATTCAGTTTTTTCTTTATTTTTATCTTTCTTTATTGTATGTATTTTTTGCGTTTCGCAACTAGAATATATAATAGATGAAATTCTTTGTCAATAGCTTTTCGCAAAAAAATATAATTTGTTTTATTGCAAAGCCAAAAGTTTTATTATATAATAAGTTTGAGGCGATTTTTATGAATGAAAATATTATTTTAGAAACTTTTTCACAAAGATTTTCTGAATTAATAAAAAATAGTAGCATTGAAATTACTCAATTAGCTGAAATGCTTGGGATAAAAAGCAAATCAACAATATATCGTTATATGAATGGCGAAATGACACCAAAAATACCTACTGTAAAATATGCATCTGATATATTTAATGTTAATGCTTTTTGGTTAATGGGATATGATGTACCTAAATATGATAAAAATGAACAGGCAAAAAAAGTATTTAATCAAGTTGTTCCTATTAATATAATAAAAAAAATTAAAGCAGATTATGATTATTTTGATACTAAAAACACAGTAGGGACCATAGATGTGGAAAAAACACTAGTTGGTAATAGCACTGATTTTTTTGCTTTTAAAATAAAAGATGATAGTATGTCTCCTATTCTTATAGAAGACGATATTATTATTGTAAAAAAACAAAATGATTTTAAATCTGGAGATATTGCTGTTTTGCTTGTAAATGGAGTAAATGGAAATGAGGCAATTATACGAAAAGCTAGAAAAAATACTAACAGTATTTTATTTCAATCGTTTAATCCAAATTATGAACCTCTTGTATTTACTTATGATGAAATGGAAAAACTTCCAGTTACAATAGTTGGAGTAATAAAACAATTAAAAAGAGAATTCTAAAAAGAAAAAATACGAAATAACTAATAATTAGTTTTTCGTATTTTTTATAGTTTTAAGCAAATAACAGTTTTTCTATAAATAATAAAACCCCGCCTTAGCCGTCATTCTCAAGAGATTTTACGGACCTGTACCTAAACAGGTGGGTGCTTACCTAAATACTTATGGGTTTCTTATATAAATACAAGCATACACGCCATATCCAGAGATCAGCTCCCAATTCCGAAACTTGTAGGTTCTAAAATATCTTGCTTGTCGTACTACGCAGGGAAATTTATTAACTTATTTCTATGGTTTAATATTAACATATCTATATGTTTTATATCAAATTCTTCTTTTCTTTGTTTTTATATTTTAAAATCATTCTGATTATGCTATTCTCATTTTACCTCTTTTAATCTATTTTATTCATGCTTTTTTAAAAGTTGCATATTTTTTTGTAATATGTTAAAATATAGTTGTTATGTGTGTTAGAGAATTATTTATATTCTCTAACATTTTTATATTGCATAAAAAATTAAAATGTTAAACATGAACGTTTAAAGTTCAGTTTATAAATACTTAATAGATAGGTAAATGTATATAAATATTGAAGAACGATGAGGAGCCATAAGTGGGGACCAATAGAAACTGTTAGAATGTGCAAACATTTTATACAGTTTCATTGGGGAATGGCGACTGTTCAAAATATTTATATACATTTACCTATCTATTTTAAAAAAGTATAAAAGACTAGACTGTAACGCGTCCATATTTTTTCTTATAGTACAAATGATAAAATTATAATTGCTATACCAACTATTACACGGTATATTGCAAATCCTTTAAAACTACCTTTTTTTAAGTATTCTAATAAGAATTTAATTACGAATATTCCTACTAGAAAACTTACTAGTATTCCAATAAAGAATGGTATACTAAATACAAAATCTTTAAATTTGTATACTGTTGCAGCAAATACTATTGGTGTTGACAATAAAAATGAATATTTTGCTGTTGATTCTCTATCTACTCCCATTAATCTACCAGTTGTCATTGTTACTCCTGAACGTGATACTCCTGGAATAAATGCTAAACTCTGAGATAAACCTATTAAAAATGTTTGTTTCAAAGTCATTTTTTCATATTTTGTATCTGATTTTGCATTTTTATCTACTATGTATAGAATTACACCCATCACAGCAAGTGCAATACCTATAATTAGTGGTTTTTCTAAAGCATTTCCTACAAAATGGTCTAATAAGAAGCCTATTGCCCCTCCTGGTATTGTAGCTAGCACTATATACCAAAACATTTTTCCTTCTGTTGATTTTTCTTTTTTTATTACTTGCTTATATCCTCCTTTAATTAATGCTATCCAATCTTTAAAGAAAAATATTGCTATAGCTAAAAGAGTTCCAAAATGTAAAGCTACATCAAACCCTTCAAATGCTGCTACAAATTCTTGAGATTTACTCCATCCTAATAACCATGGTATAATATTTAAGTGTGCTGAACTTGAAATTGGTAAAAGTTCTGTAAGTCCTTGCGTAATTCCTAATATAATTGCTTGTAATATTGTCATAATTATTCATTCTCCTTTTTTATTTCATTTGTTAATTTTTAATTTAGTTCTTTGAACATATTTATTAATGTCTCTTTCATAAACTCCGCTGATGTTACTGGTGATACTTTTCCTGGAAGTGATAATGCCCAGTTAAATTTTATTCCTAGCTCTTTTACAGCCTTTCTATCTACTCCTCCTGGATTTGATGCTAAATCTATAATTAAAGCATCTTTTTTTACCTTTTGCAACATTTCTTTATCTAATACTACAAATGGTATAGTATTAATTATAATATCATAATTTTCAATTTTATCTTTTAATTCTATTAAATTTATTGGCTCATAACCATATGCTTTTATCCATGCTAAATCTGTAGTTTTTCTTGCTTCACAAGCTACTTTTGCTCCAATTCCATCTAACATTTTTGATAAAACTTTTCCAATTCTTCCAAATCCTAATACTAATACGTTATTTCCATGCAAATTTTTTGGAGTTTCATTTATTGCAATTTGTAATGCACCTTCAGCTGTAGATATTGCATTTAAAACTGCTAGTTCTTCTCTTTTAACAATATCTAACATTTTTATATTTTTCTCATTTGCTTTTTCGTATATCTCTTGCTTTATTGAGCCGGCAATAAAAGTTTTTCCCTCTATACTATTTATTAGTTCATCTATTGTTATTTTTTTATCGCTAAATGGTGTATTAATATATTCTCCATTACTTGATAATGGCAATGGACCAATTACTATGTCTGCTTCATTTATACATTCTTCTATAGTTTCGCACTTGCTGTGTGCTATTTCAGTGGCTCTTTCTAATGCATAAGTTTTAACTATATAATTTTCTTTTTCAAGCATTCCTACTAATTTTACAATTCTTAAGTCTCCACCTATTACAGCTACATTTTTAACCAAACTTCATCACTTTCCTTTCATTCTTTATTTTATGATTAACTATATATGGTTATTCCTTTTCTCTTTGATCTTGTCTATTTTTTTCATCAATTTTCTTTTCTTTTTTTATTTTTATATTATTATAACTTAATTTTCCAACTAATTTCATAGTTTCCTCTAAATGTTTTTGGGTTTTAATTTCCTTTTTAGTTAATCCGTTTTGAATGTCTTGTTCTTCTTCCATATCTGGATAGTTTATATAACTTTTTATTGGTATAAATATTGGCTCTGCTTCAGCTTTTTTATAGAAACTATGGTCTATATCAATAGCAACATTTAAAAATTTTATAGCGTTTTCTTTATCGCCTTTTATCATATAAATTTTTGCCAAATTATAATAGGCTTTTGGCTCTACATCCTTACTCATTACACTTTGCATAAAGTATTTTTCAGCTTCTTCTAAGTCATTGTATATTAAGCTTATTTGTGCTAAATTATAATACCCATTATATAATGCTGTATTAATTGCTGCTGCTTTTTCATAACAAGTTTTTGCATTTTGAAAGTCATTTAATAATGTATACACCATTCCCATGTTATAATATAATTCATAACTTGTCGGATTATATTTTATTGCTTCATTATATATATTTGCTGCTTCTTTATATCTTTCTTGTTCACAATATATATCTCCTAATAATTCTGTTGCCTCTAGCATTTCTGGCTTTTTCTTTAAAAGTGTTTCTAGCATTTGTGCTGCTTCTTCTTTTTTATTTAAATCATTTAATAAGTATGAAATTTTATAATATGAATTATAATCTTTCTTATTTATATCTATTACTTGTACATATTCATCTATTGCTTTTCTCATTCCGCCTTCTTTTTCATATATTTCTGCAAGCATTTTATGCCCATAATAACTTTCAGGATATTTTGTAACTAGAGTAATTAAGAAGTTTTTTGCCTTTTTTGTATTTTTAGTTAATAATGCTATTTTTGTAGCTGTAATATATATAATTTCTGAAAAATTTATATTTTTATGCTCAAGATACAATATTATAATTGGAATGATAATTGCCAATAAATAAATAAGAAATTTCATAAATGTGCCTATATTTAATGTAAAAATAATTTCTACAAAGTTAATTGCTATACCAAACGCTTGCATAAAAAGAATTACTACATAATTTGCGTCATTCTTTTTTATCATTCTAAAAAATATTAATATGAACAACGAAAATGCCAATACATTAAATATGATTTTTTCTATTAACATTTTTTTCCCCTTTCTTTTTAATATAATTATTTTATGACATTTTTTCTAAAAAGTCCATAGAATTTACTAATATTTGATTTATTTATATATAAAAAATTAAAGAAGCCGTTTTTTTCAGCTTCTTTTAAGTATTTTCTATTATTATGGATTAACAACATCTTCTTCCACAACCACATCCGCAGTTAGTGAATAAAAGTAAGAATATTATTATGAAAAATAGTATTTCGCTATCTCCGCATCCTAAGAAATTTCCTAAGCCACAGCCATTATTACATCCGCATCCGCAATTTCTTGATTCGTCCATTGTAATTTCCCTCCTTGTTTTTATTTATATGATATAGTATGAATATTTTTTATTTTGTGTTACAATATATGTGAAAATTAATATAAATGAGGTAATAAAATTGAAGAATATAGAATTGTTAGCTCCTGTTCGGAGATTTTGAATGTTTAAAAGCCGCTGTTCAAAACGGTGCGAATGCTGTATATTTAGGCTTTTCACAGTTTAGTGCAAGAAATGGTGCAAAAAATTTTGATATAAATGAATTAGAAAAAGCCATTAATTATGCTAAACTAAGAAATGTTTCAGTATACTTAGCTTTAAATACTTTAATAAAAAATGATGAATTTAATGATGCATTAAATATAATATCTAAAGTATATAGCCTTGGAATTGATGCAATTATTGTTCAGGATTATGGATTATGTTGTGTACTTATAAAATATTTTCCAGATTTACCAATTCATGCTAGTACACAAATGACAATTCATAGTTTAGAAGGTGCAAAAAAATTAGAAAAATTAGGTTTTAAACGTGCAATACTTGCAAGAGAACTTCCAATAAATGAAATTGAATTTATACATAATAATACTAATATTGAATTAGAAACTTTTATACATGGTGCACTTTGTATTTCTTATTCTGGACAATGTTTACTTTCTAGTATGCTTGGTGGTAGATCTGGAAACCGTGGAAAATGTGCACAGGCTTGCAGGCTTCCATATGAACTAATATGTAAAGATAATAGTAATTGTATTAATAAGGGTTATTTACTTAGCCCAAAAGATTTATGCGGTTTAGATTTTATTCCTGCTTTAATTGATATTGGTGTAACTTCTTTAAAAATTGAAGGAAGGTTAAAATCTCCAGAATATGTTGCTGTTGTTACAAAAATTTATAGAAAGTATATTGACCTTGCTTTATCTAGTAATGAATATAAAATAGATGATAATGATTTAAAAGATTTAATGCAAGTTTTCAATCGCGGGGGTTTTTCCTCTGGACACTTAGATACACATGCAAATACAGGTTTAATTTATAAAGAAAAACCTAACAATATGGGAATATATATAGGTAATGTTGCAGGATATAATGCTACTAAAGGTCATATAACTTTAAATTTAAATGATACTATAGAAATAGGAGATACTATTTGCCTTGAAAATGAATCTTCTAAATATAGAATTTCAGAGTTAATGATTAATAATAAGAATATAGCATCAGCATTTGATGGTCAAATTGTTAAAATTGGAAGGATGAAAGGTAATATAAAACCAGGAGATAAAATATTTAAATTAGAAAGTAAAACTTTATCTCGTCTTGCTAAATTAAGCTATTCTTCTGAAAATAAAAAAACAATTTTAGATTGTGTAATTACTATAAAAAAAGATTGCCCTATATGTTTAGAAATAACCTCACCTAAGGAATGTTGTATAAAAACTTCTTTAACAAAATATCCAAGTGTAGCAATTAATAATCCAGTTACTAAAGAAAGAATTATAACTCAACTTTCCAAAACAGGTAATACACCTTTTGAGTTTAATAAAATAAAAGTTATATTAGACGATAATTTATATATTAATATTAGTGACCTAAATGAGTTACGACGTAAAGCTTTAGAAGATGTTAGCAACTATTTAATTAATAATTCAAAAAGAAAACCAAAAGTTAAATTACCTAAATATGAATTAAAGAAGTATATAAAACATAATACTAGAAAAAAAATATCTTTGCTTCTAAATATATTAGATATAAATACAAACTATTCAGAATTAGAAGATATTGATTGTGTTTATTTACCTTTAAAATATTTTTCAAAGCCTGAATACTCAAATATTATAAAAAATATTTGTAATTCTTTTAATACATATATCTATATGCCAACTATTATAAAAGGAAACTATAGAAATTTATGTATAAACAGCATAGATAAATCTGTTGAAAATTATAATATCAAAGGTTTTGTAATATCTAGTATAGGTCAAATTAACATGTTAGAAAAATTTAAAGATAACTATGAGTTTATTGGAAATTATACTTTAAATGTTTTTAATAACAATTCTATTAAAGGATATAATAAATTGGGATTAAATACCATAACTTTATCTCCTGAACTTAATAAATCTGATATTAAAACTATTTGTGATACTGTAAATTCTAAAGTGGAATTAATTGTATATGGTAATCTACCTGTAATGACTACTGGATATTGTTTTCTTGGTAATTCAAATAAATGCTATCCAGATTGCAAATCTCGTTGCGAAGATAATTGTACTTATTATTTAAAAGATAGACTTGGACTTTATTTTAGAATTTTACCAAATAATATTCAAACTATTACTACAATTTATAATAGTAAAATAACTTCAATTAATCACACAGATTTGAATGTTGATAAAGTTAGAATAGATATTTTAGATGAAAACATTTTAGAAATAAATAACATTATAAAAACTGTAAAATCTGGTAAAAGATTAGAAGGTAAAGACTATACAAAAGGAAATTTTGTAAGAGATGTATAAAAATTTCATAAAATAAAAACTGATGTAAGAAGAGTTACATCAGTTTTTATTTTATATTTGCTTACTACTTAATTCTATTATTAAATCCATATTATCATCTTTAGCAGCTTTATTTTTTCTAATTGCTCCACATTTTTTACATTTGTGAACAATAACGTATCCTTTTTTATTATCTATAATTAAACTTACTGGCTCTAAATCACCATGACATTTTTCTTGTCTGTCTCCAGGATTTACGTCTACATGTTTAGAATGAAGGCAATATGGGCAATGATTTCTACAAGAATATCCTAATTTCTTGACTTTTTTACCGCAATTATCACATATAAATTCTTCATCTATTTCTGTAAATTTACTTAACATTAGTTCCTCTTTATTCTGCAAGTAAACCTCCTCCTATAAACTCTCTTATTAAAGATGTTTTAGCTATATTTTCTTGTGGGACTGACTCAAAATATGACAATAATTTTATTAATCTTGTTGCTTCTGCATATTCTGGCTCAGTGTTCTTTATCTCTTTTAATAATGGTAAAGCATAATCTTTTAATACACCTAATTCATATATTAATGATGAATTAAACATACTGTCTGCTTCTTCTTGAAATGGATAAATATATTTTTCTTCTCCTCTATTTACTGAATACCACATTTTTATTGTATGTTTTGCACTATATCCTCTAAATTGATTATCTCTTACTATTCTTCTTATTAACCTAGTATCTGTTGTTGATATTCTATTATAGTAATCTATATTTAATACTGTAAGTGCACTTATATATATTTTATATTTTTGATTTTTTGGTATTGATATTGTTAATTTATCATTTAAGCAATGTATTCCTTCTATAACTAATATCTCATCTTTCTCTAATTTCATTGTTTCACCATTGTATTTTTTACTACCAATTGTAAAATCAAATGAAGGAACTTCAATTTCTTCACCATTTAATAATTTAATTAAATGTTCATTAAATAGTTTCGTATCTAAAGCTTCAATACATTCAAAATCATAATTTCCAAATTCATCTTTTGGGTTTTGTTCTCTTTCTACAAAATAGTTATCAACAGAAATTGTAACAGGTTTTATTCCATTTAGTTTAAGTTGCATCCCTAATCTTTTTGCAAATGTAGTTTTTCCAGATGATGAAGGGCCTGCAATTAAAACCATTTTTACATCTTTATCTTTTGCAATATTATCTGCTATATCTGCAATTTTCTTTTCATGTAGAGCCTCTGATAGTAATATTGCATCTAATGCTCCATTTTTCTTTACTTCTTGATTCAATTTATAAATTGTATTTATTCCAATTACTTTATATATATCCTCATATTCATCCAATGTTGCTAACAATTTCTTGTTTTCTACAAAAGGTGATAATTGTGTAGGAGTTTTCCAATTTGGGTATCTTACAATAAATCCATCTTTATATTTTAAAATATCATATACTTTTGTATATCCTGTTGAAATAGGCATTACACCAAAAAAATAATTATAATAATCTTCACAATAATACAATGATGCACCATAAGAATCTGCCGAATCTATTTGTATTTTTCCTTTTAATGTTTTTTCTTTTTCATAAAAAGCTTTTGCTTCTTCTAGTGCCATTGTTACTTTTTTTATTTCTATATCTTTATCTATTATTTCTTGCATTCTTTTATGAATTTTATCAATCATTTCATCTGTCATTTTCATGTTATCTAATTCACAAAACATTGCATTTGACAATTGATAATTCACTGTTAATAACGCATCTGGGTATAACTCATTTAAAGCTTTTGCCATTATATACATTACGCCTCTTATATATATCATCATCCCATTTTTAGAATTTAAATCTATTAATTCAATTTTTGCATCTTTTGTTAATTCCAAATTGAGACTTCTAACTTCATTATTACACATACATGCAATTACTTCTGTTTTTGCATTTTTTATCTCATCTTCTAGTAAATCTATTACCTTTGTTCCTTCCTCTACTTCAAACACTTTATTTTCATATGTTACCTTCATAAATACCTCCACATTCGTTTTTACTTTACTATTTTATACCGTAACTAATTTTTAGTCAATCTATTTCTATTTTTATGGAATATTTTACTTTTTAATGGATATACTTTAATAACAAAAGAAATTTTAAGGAGGTACAAGCCATGAATTTAGAAAGATTACACAATATGTTAAATACAAAAGAAAAAGTTGATGTATATTATGAAGAAAGACCTGTTTGGGTGCAAGAAATTCATGATAATATTGCTAAAATTAGTTTTATTGATAATTTTGAAGAAAAGGATGTTTATATAGAAGATTTATATGAGAATGATTTATATAATTAAATGAATATTATTATATCTAAAAGTATTGTAAATTAGTTTTTTTGTATTTACTAAAAGACCGAAAGGGAAAAACCCTTTCGGTCTTTTAAAGATTACCAAATCTTAACTTCTATTTGGTTGTCAGACATTGATGCAGATGCTCCGAGAATTTCACATAAAAAATAAATCAAACTATGTGGCTGTGATTCATCTTTTTTTATGATTTTTTCTGCTTCTTTCAGCTTTTCCTTTGTCTCTGCATACACAATTATCTGTATTCCTTGGTACTCAATTTCCAGTTTCCGAACAACGCTTATATTACCCATAAGATGTCCTCCATACTTATTTTTATGTATGAATTATATCACATTATTCATAGTCAGTCTACTAGAATTCAATTTTTTCTGATAACCAATTTGTTAATTCTGAAATATTTACTCTTACTTGCTCCATTGTATCTCTATCTCTAATTGTAACTGTATTATCTTCTATTGTATCAAAATCGATTGTTACACAATATGGTGTTCCTATTTCATCTTCTCTTCTATATCTTTTTCCTATACTTCCGGTTTCATCATAATCACACATGAAATTCTTTGATAGTTTTTCATATACCTCTTCTGCTTTTTGGCTTAATTTCTTAGATAAAGGTAACACTGCTACTTTATATGGTGCTAAGGCTGGGTGCAAATGTAAAACTGTTCTAACATCTCCTTGTTCTATTTCTTCTTCTTCATAAGCATTACATAAAAATGCTAGTGCAACTCTATCACATCCAAGTGATGGCTCAATACAATAAGGTATATATTTTTCATTTGTTTGTGGATCTACATAGCTAAAATCTTCATTTGAATAATTCATATGACTTTTTAGGTCAAAATCTGTTCTATCTGCAATTCCCCATAATTCTCCCCATCCAAATGGAAATGTAAATTCAATATCTGTAGTGGCATTACTATAATGTGATAATTCTTCTGGAGAATGGTCTCTTAAACGTATATTTTCTTCATTCATTCCTAAACTTAATAACCAATTTTTGCAAAATTCTTTCCAATATTTATGCCACTCTAAATCTGTTCCTGGTTTACAGAAAAATTCTAATTCCATTTGTTCAAATTCTCTAGTTCTAAATGTAAAATTTCCTGGTGTTATTTCATTTCTAAATGATTTACCAATTTGAGCAATCCCCATTGGTAATTTTCTTCTTGTAGTTCTTAAAACATTTTTAAAGTTAACAAATATACCTTGAGCAGTTTCAGGTCTTAAATAAATTTCAGCTTTTGCATCTTCTGTAACACCTTGAAAAGTTTTGAACATTAAGTTAAATTTTCTAATTTCTGTAAAATTCTGTTTCCCACAGTTTGGGCATACTATATTCTTCTCTTTTATGTAATTTATCATTTTTTCATCAGGCCAACCATCAACTATTTCTTCGCAGTTATTTTCATGCATCCATTCCTCAATTAATTTGTCTGCTCTATGTCTTGTTTTACATTCTCTACAATCAATTAACGGATCACTAAATCCTCCAACATGACCTGATGCAATCCAAGTTTTTGGATTCATTAAAATTGCTGCATCTAGTCCTACATTATATTTGCTCTCTTGTACAAATTTCTTCATCCATGCTTTTTTTATATTATTTTTTAATTCTACTCCTAATGGTCCATAATCCCATGTGTTTGCAAGACCACCATAAATTTCAGATCCAGGATATACATATCCTCTTGATTTACAAAGCCCTACAATTTTTTCCATACTTTCTACCATAAATTTACCTCCTGTCAATTATTTCTTACTTTCCTCTATTTTCCTTTTTGCTAATTTCTTTTCAAAACCAATTACACTATAAATTATAACTAAGAAGTACAATAATATTGCTACTGGCATTGTGTATATTCCTATTGGAATTCGACAAACTGCTATAATGCTTAGTAATAAACTTTCAGATATAATTAGTCTTAAAAATAATGTAAATATTGTTTTTAATATTCCTAAGTTTAAATAACGAATTCCTACATATGCTAAAACTATAAGAGTTGATATTATCATAGGAATTATGTATGGTTTTACAATGTCTCTTCCTCTTAAATGCCCTACTTCATTTACTTGTAAAATTTCTTCTTCTGAACTTATTTCATATTTTTCTTTTAGTTTTGTATCTAAGTTTGTAATTTGCTCTTCTGTTGCTTGCTTAACAGTAATTGCAATAGAATCGTGGAATGTTTCTATTTCTTGATATATAATTTCTTCATTTCCGAACACTTCTTGTGAAATTTGTTTTATTTCTTGTAAATCATAATTTTTTCCTAAAAATACATTTATTCTTGTGTGTTGGCTATACATTAATGTAAAATTTAACCTAAGTACAAATATTGATATTATTCCTATTATTATAATTAATGCTATAGCAATATATATCATTTTCTTGTTTTTTAATAATTCTTTCATTTCCTACCTCCTACTATTTTTCATCTTTTAATAAAGTTATTGTGACTATATAGTTATATACGAATATTGTAAGTATTCCCCAAAACATTACCATTCCTATACTTGCAACTGGTATCCAATTCATGAAAGTAAATGTTATTGCTATTAATAATAGTGGAAATAGAATTGATATATATTTTAAATATACTTGCCTTGCTATTTCTTTTATATTTAGTTCTTTATTTTCTATTTTTTCAGTAATATTTTTAACAAATAAGTAGTTTATAATTAAAAGTATAATAAATGAAGATATAGCTTCTAATGATATAACTACATTTGTATATCTTAATACTATTAATAATAATGCTATACATCCTATATAAGATATGCTTGCAAATACTCCCTTTAATTTATGTTTTACACATAAGTAAATTAATGCAACAGCTACTATAGCTATTATTATATATAACATTATTTGTAATATATCTTTATTAATTGCTGATGATAAATATGTATTTGTTTCTAAATTATATTTTATAGGCATAATATTTGAGTCTATTAAAGTTGCCACTTCTGCAGCTTGCTCTAAATAACTAGATATTTCTTCTGAATCTGTTGAAATACTACCTATAGAAAGCTGTAATATTCCATTTGTTATAGTTTCTGTAAAATATGTTTCTAATAATGTTTCATCATCTAAATTAATTAATATATTTTTTGTTGTTTCATTTCCTTCTTCATCTGTTGTCTCAATATAATTTTTTGTAATTTCCTCTAATTTTTTACTTCCCTCTTTATTAAATTCAATGCTTAAAAATACTCTTGTTCCATATTCTGTACTACTATATACTGCTCTTGCATCTTTTACTTTGCTATAATCTAATAAAACTTCTTGTGTATCCTCATCCAAAATTTCAAATTTACCTACATATGTAATATCAGATAATAATAAATCAGTATTATTATTTTCTGGTAATTCTAAAAATATGTCACCATTATCAGTATTTTGCCTTATAGTGAAATCTTGTACTCCATATTCTTTTAATCTCTTTTCAATTAATTTTTTTGAGATTTCATAATTTTCTTTAGTTAGTACTTCATCTGGATTTACTTTTTCTTCTTTTTTTGTATATCCCTCTTTTAGTGTGCCATCTTCATTTTCCCCGTCTTCTGCTACATTTCCTTCACTATCATATACAACTTCATTTGAAGATGTATCTACTTCTAATTTTGCAACTCTTGAGCCACTTAAATTAGTTGATAATAAATATTCTGGTAAAATATTTACTCTTAAATTATTTTCTTTTGCATAAATACCAACAAAAGATATTAAACTTATTGCTAAAATTATCAATATTACTAATACTTTTATTAATCTGTTTGTTTTCATGTTTTCCTCCTTATTATAATAGTTTTGTATTGTTTATAATTAACTCAAACCATATATTTAAAAACTTTGCTGCATGTTTACTCATCATTGTTCTTTCCATAAAAATTTCAAAATAATCAAGTACTGGGCAAATTTTTGTATCTATATTAATATTTAATATTACTTTTCTATTTTCTTTATCTAGTTTTAGTTCTGTATTTGTAACAGCATAATTTACTCTATCATGTATTCCAAATGTAGCTATATTTTTATTTATTACTCTATCTCTATGGACATCTGATTTGTCTGCTAAAATTAATGCTGCTGATATGTCACTAACTGCTGTTCCTGTTTTTTCATCATGATTTCCAATAGCCATCATTATTTCTGTCCTATCTTCTTCATTCATGCCCATATCTTTTAAAATTCCATATGCAAGTAATGCTCCTGAATGTGCGTGGTCTACCCTATTTACAGAATTTCCAATATCATGCAAATATCCTGCTATTTTTGCAAGTTCTATTCTTTCTTCTGGATAGCCAAAAGTTCTTAAAACATCTGCAGCTCTATTAGCAACAATTGTTATATGTCTTACAGAATGTTCTGTAAAACCTAGCACTTGCAGTTGTCTTCTTGTTCCTTCTATTAAAGCTTGTACTTCTTTATTTTTTTTAACATCTTCTAAAGTTATCATAAAAAAACCTCCACATAAAATTTATATTAGTATGTGATGCTTTTATTATATTTATACGATAGATGTATTCTATATCAAAAAAGAATACTTTTCAAGTATTCTTTTAGAATTTTACATATATTATTTTAATTTTAGTTAATATTTATTTATATAATTTAATTCATTAATTTTATATACTATTAAATATCATTCTTTATTTTAAGAATTTAATTTATTTAATATATTGAGTAGGATCTAAGTTTTCATTATTCTTAGTAATTTCAAAATGTAAATGTGCATCATCTGCAATTTCAAATGTTGCAGTATTTCCTACTGTCCCAATACTTTGTCCTTGTTTTACTTCTTCTCCTACTTCAACAAATTCAGATGTTAATAAATTTGCATATAAAGTTTCAAAACCATTTTGATGTTCTATTATTATTGATAATCCATATCTTGGGTCATTTTTTATTGATTTTATTTTTCCATCAGCTGATGCTTTTACAACTGTTGTTTTGTCTGCTTTTATATCAATTCCCATATGTGTTGTCCACTCTTGAAGTGTTTCTGAATATACTAAATTATCTTTGGCATATTCCTTAGAAATTTCTCCTTCAACTGGTTTTACAAATTCAGGATCTTTTTGCTCTTCTACTTTTTGTTGTTCTTCCTTTTCTTTTGCTGTTACAGAATTTTCTTTGGAAGTTTGTTCATTATTTTTTGTAGATTCAGCAGTTACATTTGATTTTGTTGTATTAACTGTATTTGTTGTATTAGAGGTATTTTCTGTTTTAGTACTAGTATTGGTATTAGTTGTACTTGTGTTTGTGTTTGTACTTTCTACATTTGTAATGTCATTTGCTGATTCTTCTACTGTTTTTCCCATTTGACTACTTGCTGATTTTGAATCATTTGCCGCTTCTTGAACTAATGTTGCTATTTTTTGTGAACTTATATCCCCTTGTTCTTCCATTTTGTTTCCATATAAAATAAATGTAATAGCAAATGCAATAACACCTATCCCAATTAAACTTCCACCTAAGTATAAAATATTCCTATTATTTTCTTTATTTTCATGTCTTCTTGTTTCTCGTCTCATATTAATTCCTCCTAAAAATTATATTTAATTAAAGTATTTACTCCTTTAGAAGATTTATACATTTTTTTTAAAATTTAAGACAAGTAAAAATCTAGTATAAAGATTTTTTTACTTGCCTCCAATTTAAATATCTACAATTTCAACTCCAACATAAAAATGTTTAATTATTTCTTCATAATTTTTCCCTTGCTTAGCTAATGCATCTGCTCCTGTTTGGCTCATTCCAACTCCATGTCCATAACCAATTACACTAAATTTTATATTATCACCTTCTATAGTAAAACTGAAGTTTGTTGACCTTAACCCTAATATTGTTCTTACCTCTACACCTGCTAATTCTAAATTTCCTGCTTTTAGCGTTTTTACTCTACCGGCTATCTGTTTTTTCTTTTATTTGAATAGCATCTTCTTGTGCAAAATCAATTATTAAATCAGCATGTTTTTCTTTTATTTTATTTGTAAATTCTTCTTTAGTTAAAGTTACTTCTGAACTGTATTGACTATATCCTTCTTCTCCGTGAAGTTTCTACTACTTGTAAATATGGATATCCACTCCCTCCCCATACATTAATTGGTATTTCTGTTGTTCCTCCACTGTTAGAATGAAAGAAGGCATTTATTGGTTTATTTTCATAAGTTATAATTTTTCCCTTTGTACTATTTACTGCATTTACAATTTTGTTCCAATTTGAGTCTCTTAAGCTTTCGTCCCATCTTGCAAGCCTATCTTCTTTTGATATCCATGCTTGACAACAACTTGAACTATCACATATATCTGCTTGTTCATGCTTTTTTGCCTCACTTGTTATCTTGTAAATTGTATAAGTTCTAGCTACTACTGCTTGTGCTTTTAATGCTTCATCACTAAAATCTGCTGGCATTTCTGCTGATACAACATGATATAGATATTCATCTAGTTGTACTTCTTCTACCTCTCCTGAGTTTGTATGTAATAATTTTATAGTATTATAATTTTTGTAATCATAATTATTCTCTTCTGTTTGTTGTTGTGTGACAGTATTTTCTTCTGTTTTGGCTATTGCTTGCCTACTATAAAAACTTCTTGTAAATATTATAGGTATTAAGAAAATAATTTGAATTACTATTATTAAATATAAAAATAATTTTCTCATTAATTAATCCTTTCTCATAAGGTAATTTTATGATGTTAATTTTAATCTCATAGAACTTAATACTTTCTTTTCAATTCTTGAAACTTGCACTTGTGTTATTCCAAGAACTTTTGCCACTTCTGATTGGGTTTTATCTTTATAAAATCTTAACAATATAATTTCTTTTTCTCTTGTGTTTAAACCTTCAATTAATTGTTTTAATGCTAATTTATCGACTATACTTCCTGCTTCATCTTTTCCTGTTCCAATTCTATCTAGAACACTTCTAGCATCATCTCCATTTGAATTAGACTCTTCATAAATTGAAGAAACTGGTTTTATAGAATCTAAAGCATAAGTAATTTCTTCCTTTGGTATTTTTAGTATCTTAGATATATTAGATACTGTAATTTCTTCACCTGTTTTATTAAAATATTCTTTTTGAAGTTCTAATATTTTCATTGCTAACTCTTTTGTACTTCTACTTACTTTCATTATTCCATCATCACGAATAAATCTTTTTATTTCTCCTAATATATATGGTACTGCATAGGTTGATACTTGTACTTCAAAATTTGTATTAAATCTTTTTATAGCTTTAATAAAGCCTAGACAACCAATTTGGTAAATATCTTCTATTTCATAACCTCTACCATTAAATCTTTTTACAATATTCCAAATTAAACCTTTATTATTTTCTATTAATCTAGTCATTGCATTTTGGTCACCTTTTTGTGCTTTATTAATGTCACTTAAATTATTTTCGTACATAGGTAACTCCCTCTTAAAATTATTCTTTAGTTTTTTAAATTTTAAATGAACTAAAAACCTTTCCTTCAAGTTCTTTAGTTTCTTCACTATTTTCTTTATTTATTGTTTTTTTCATCGTGACTTTAGTTCCTAACCCTAATATAGACTCTACTTCTAAACTATCCATGAAACTATCCATAATAGTAAATCCCATACCAGACCTTTCTAAATCTGGCTTAGATGTATATAAAGGCTCTTTAGCCATGTTTACATTTTCGATACCTTTACCATTATCTGATATTTCTATTATTATAGAATTTTCATGTATTTTGCATGTTATTGTAATTACTCCTTCATTATCTTCATATGCATGTATTATGCAGTTTGTTACAGCTTCAGACACTGCTGTTTTTATATCTGCTAGTTCTTCTATAGTTGGATCTAATTGGGAAGCAAATGCTGCTACACTAATACGTGCAAATGCTTCATTATTTGATTTACTCAAAAATTCTAATTTCATTTCATTTTCATACAAACTTTTCATTTATTTATTTTCCTCCTCAAAAAAGTAAGCTTTTGTACAACTTAATAACTTAATTTATGCACATTTGTTGGTTATTGGTATAATTTTTAATACCCCACACATTTCAAATATTTTTCTTATACTAGGTTTTACATTTGCAAGTTCTGCTACTCCTCCTATCATTCTAATAGTTTTATACCTTCCTATTAACATTCCGATTCCTGCACTGTCCATAAAAGTAACCTGATTAAAGTCAAATACAATTTTTTTAGGCATATATCTTTCAATTTCATTATCCATTTTCCTCCTTATTTTTTCTGTAGTATGGTGGTCAATCTCTTCTGTAATTTCAAAAATTAATAGCTTGTCCTTGTCTTTGTATTTTGTGTTCAAATTTATTCCTCCCAACTTTTATTTAATTTTCTTAATTATAACTCTTTTGGAAGTTTTTTCCAATAGCGAAACTTTGGAAGTTTTAGCGATTTATGAGAACATTTCGACATTTTATTTCATAAGGCATAAAAAGAGAGCATACAATTTAATGTGATTTTACACACTAAATTATATGCTCTATTAAATCTCTTATTAAATTTTACTTAATGGAGTTTTGATTAATTTTATTTTACAATCCTTTGTATAATAATGTTACTCGACTACGAGCACTGGACGGAATCCGACGCCAAAGGATAAGCAACCATCGTTGTTGCGGAATGCAAAGACTCCAGAATAAGACGTATTTAACCATAGGCCTCCACGTGCAATGAATGGATTATCCGGATTCATGAAATAAGAATAGTCGCTGTTCCATGAATTTACACCATTTCCACTATCTGATGTCTCCCATATTGCTTCTCCTTTTCTATTCACATTTCCTTCATTAGAATAGTTGGTTAGGTCTGAACTTGATGTTCCTTCATATTTACTTTTGTATTCGCTACTTTCTCCTTTTAAACTTCCTCCATAATCCTGATAGACTCCTGTTTCTATTGCTATATACCCTGCTGTGAATTCCCATATTCCTCCACTTAAATCATATATTCCATATATATTTCCAGTAGTACTTGCTTTTTGTCCCTGCGTTGTTGTCCAACTTCCTTTTACTTCGTTATTTTTTATTGCTGTTAAATTTGTTATTACCTCTCCACCACTAACACTTGCTCCTGCATATCCTGTTATTTCATATACTGTATTTTCTCCATTAACAGAGACGTTATTTATTGTCACTTCTTGTCCATTTCTTCCGTATTTACTATGTGTTAAATATGCTACTGTTCCCCATTCACTATTTTTTGTTAAATGGCTATCTACTTTATTTCCATTTAATTTGTATGGTGCATTTGTACTTGTTAAATCTCTACATAAATCATAACTATCGCCTATTCCTATATAATTCATACTTGGTTTACTTGCTGTAAATGTCGGGTATTTTATTTTTGTTCCTTGTTGTATTTCTCCATAATAATTATTTTGTATATCTCCTGTAGTACTTCCACCATATCCATATGTTACACTATATCCTACATTTGAATTTACTGCTGTGTCTGCATCTTGATATCCTGCTTCAAATTTTGCTACCCATATTCCTTCTATCTTTTTTCTCCATTCTCCATTTGGGTATCCTGTACTACTTCCATCTTCAAATGCTGGATGTACTATATATGCTCCTGTTTCTCCTTTTTCATCTACATAATTTTCTTGGGTTACATCTTTTCCATCTTTATCTAGATAACTTGTTCCTTGTAAAAATACTACGTCTATTGTTCCTCCTTGAGACTTATCACTTGCATCATTATATGTTATTTTATATGCGTATCTTGGTATCCATACCCACATACTGCCATCTGCTGTTTTTGCATTTGCCCACTTATTTTCTACTCCATCATAACTATACCAATTTTCTGTTGTTCTATCTGGTGTGCTTGTTGTTCCATCTACATTTATTACAATTGGTTGCAAGCCAGTATTTTCTAAGTTTGGTTTATTTACTTTGTTAGCATTACTCCAACTTCCATCTAATGCTATTCCCTTTTCATCATCTTCTTCTCCTGTATTTCCGCCCGCTTAACATATTATCCAACGCATTCGTAAAGTTTGCTATTTCTGCTAGTTCTCTTTCTTGGGCCTCCATGTAATTCTTTTCCGCCATCTCTGCTGTTCTAAATATTCCATTTTCCCCTATGGTTAAATTTATTGTTACTCCTGCTAGTATTAGCAAGATGATGATTGTTATTATTAAAGCTATTAATGTTATTCCTTTATTTTTTGTTCTGCTATTTGTTTTACTGTTTTTCTCCTTTTCCCCTATCACTTTACTTTTCCTCCTCATTCTCTTTTGTGGTTTTATTTTTTACTTTTAACTATTTTTTATACATTTTAGCTTCATTTGCTTGACTACTAGAAATTTTATTTAACAGTCTCTTTCCACTTTATGATACCATTTTATATTTACTAATATTACTTTGTCAAGTTTTTTATATATTTTTTCTCTCTTTTTCAAGTATATTTACAGTTTTTGTTAATCATTGTTTTTACAAATCTTTTCGTATGAAAAAATAGATAATTGTATATAGGTTAAATTTTTTGATTATCTTGACTTTTTATATAAATTTAGAGTGCATTAAAAATAGAAAGTATTTAATCGCAGTAATGTGTTTACCTAATATAAATTAGTAAAAAAATAAATCCTAAGATTTTGTTCTTAAGATTTATTTTTTGATTATATAATTTTTATGCAACTTTTTCAGTATAATTAATTACTGTAATCTCTGTAATTGCATTTCTTACTGAGTTTACTAAATTTTCTAGTTGTTTTGCTACTTCGTTACTATAAGAAACTTCTCCACATTGTTTACAAACCTGAGATGGCACATTTTTAATAATGATAATACAATTATCTAACTCAACCATAAATGTTGTTTTTTTATTTTCTAAATCTCCTTTACACATAAAACAATTCATACTATTTTTTTTCCTTTCTAGTTTTCAAATCTTTTTTCCATAGGCACCTCTCTTTATTCAACTAACTTTTTTATTTTTTTCTACAATAATATCTCCAAACAATTCTTCTTGAGTAGTTATTACTTTATCTCTTCTTGTTAGTTCTAGCAAACCTGTAAATGCTGTTACAATTTCTACTTTATTACACTTAGATAATGTATATAATTTATTAAACACAAATTTGGGCTTTTTTAAAAGTTCTTTAAACATTTCTTTTACTTTACTTGATACTGTATATGTATCTGTTATTGCAATTTTTTTAATGTTTTCTGCGTTTTGATTTATTTTATTTTTATTTTTTTGTATTATTTTATCATATATTTCTGGTATAACATCTTTTGTATATTCTTTTTCTAATTTCTGCTTTGGTAATTCAATTTTTTCAGGTAATTTAAATATTCTATTTGAAAATTTTATATAATTTTCCTTAAGTTTTGTTGCAATTTCTTTATATTTTTTGTACTCTATTATTCTTGCTATTAATTGATCTTCTGTTAACTCTTCAACTTCTTGATCTTGTTTTGGTAATAACCCTTTAGATTTTATGAATAATAATGTAGATGCCATTACTAAAAATTCACTTGTTATATCTAAGTTCATTTCTTCTGCTTTATTTATATATTCAATATATTGGTCTGTTATTTCAGCTATTTTTATATCATAAATATCCATTTTATTTTTATCAATTAAATGACACAATAAATCTAATGGACCTTCAAAATTTTCTAATTTTATAGCATATTTATTTGTTTTTAATGTCAATACGTTATTCATTTTAATACTTCCTTTATTGTTTCTTGTTTATACCCTTTTTTTAATAAAAATATTTCTATTTCTTCTTTTTGCATTGTTCTTTCTTTTTTATTAACTATATTTGATGCAGATTTTTTTTCATATTCTTCTAATTCTTCTTTATGCCCATAAATAAAATCATCTATTTTATTTCTATCTATTCCTTTTTGATATAGTTTATATTTTATTTCTTTAATTGATAGTGATTTTAGTGCAATAAATTCTTGTACTGCTCTATTAATATAATCATTATCATCTAAATAACCTGCCTCTTTTATATATGATATGATATCACATAATACATCCTTTTGTATAGTCTTTTCAAATTTATTTCTTACTTCAAATTCTGTTCTTTTTTTATACATTATATAATTCATTACTTTTGTTTTTTGTTTATCAAATTCTTCTATTGTATACATTTTTCTCCTACCTTTATTAAAGGAGTTACACGAAAAAGTATGTAACTCCCTTATTGTATAGTATCATCTTTATAGTTATTTTTATTCTTCTGTTTCAGTTTCTTCTTCTCCTAAACTTTTTTCAAAAGCTTGCTTGAAGTTATCTCTAATTTTTTGTTCAATTTCTGCCATCATTTCTGGATTGTCTAATAAGTATTTCTTTACGTTTTCTCTACCTTGTCCTATTCTTTCACCATTATAACTAAACCATGATCCACTTTTCTCTATAATATCTAGATTTACTCCCATATCTAGTATATTTCCTTCTTTTGATATTCCTTTACCATATACTATATCAAATTCTGCTTCTCTAAATGGTGGTGCTACTTTATTTTTAACTACTTTTACTCTTGCTCTATTTCCAGTTACTTCTCCATCTTGCTTAATGTTTTCAATTTTTCTAATATCTAATCTAACTGATGAATAAAATTTTAACGCTCTACCTCCAGGAGTTGTTTCAGGATTTCCAAACATTATTCCTACTTTTTCTCTTAATTGGTTTATAAATATAAGTACTGTTTTTGATTTATTTATTGCTCCTGCAAGTTTACGAAGTGCTTGTGACATTAGTCTTGCTTGTAATCCGATATGTGAATCTCCCATATCTCCATCTATTTCAGCTTTTGGAACTAATGCAGCAACAGAGTCTACTACTATTACATCTAAAGCTCCACTTCTTATTAATGCTTCTGCTATTTCTAATGCCTGCTCTCCTGTATCTGGTTGTGATACTATTAAATTATCTATATCTACTCCTAAATGTTTTGCATATACTGGATCTAATGCATGTTCTGCATCAATAAATGCTGCTTCTCCTCCTGTTTTTTGTGCTTCTGAAATTATGTGTAGTGCAAGCGTTGTTTTACCTGATGATTCTGGTCCAAATATTTCAATAATTCTTCCACGTGGCACTCCACCAATACCTAAAGCTATATCTAACCCTAATGCTCCTGTTGGAATTGCTTCTACATTCATTGCTTGGAATTCTCCTAGTTTCATAACTGATCCTTTTCCAAATTGCTTTTCTATTTGCCCCATTGCAACTTCTAATGCTTTTCTTTTTTCTGAATTTTCTGTATTCATTTTATTCCTCCTCTTTTGAAAGCTTTTTAATTTAGCTTTAGTTTTAGTTATATTCTAAAATTAAATTTTTTGCTTTCTTTTAAAACGTTTGTTTGTAAAAGTATTATATACATTAGAGTTTTATTTTGTCAATAGTTTTTTTAAATTTTTTTATTTTTCCTTTTTTTCCTTGTATACTGCATACTTCATTCCTACCTAATCCCTTAAAGCAACAAAAAACTAGTCAAATTCCCCATTTTTACTTAAAGAACTTTTAACTAGTTTTTTATGTGATTTGCATGCAATTTACATAGTTTTGTTTTGTGAAAATTTACACACCAATCTTGACAAATTTTAATCAGATGTAAAATTTTTGACATTCACAACATTTAACAAAGTTACATATTAAAGTGCTACTCGATTACGAGTACAGGGCGGAAGCCGATGTAGTGGAGAGAGTAACCACTGTTGTAACCGAACGCAAACACTCCAGCACCAGACGTATAACTCCAATCACCTCCACGTAGAGTAAATGGATATGCCGAATGCACAAAATAAGTATAGTCGCTGTTCCATGCACCATTAACAGTGCTTCCACTATCTGATGTCTCCCATATTGCCTCTCCTTTTCTGTTTACATTTTCTTCATTAAAATAATTTGTTGTGCCAGAATCTGATGTTCCTTCATATTTACTTTTGTATTCGTTGCTTTCTCCTTTTAAACTTCCTCCATAGGTTTGGTAGTTTCCTGTTTCTAGTGCTACATATCCTGCTGTCCACTCCCATAGTCCTCCACTTAAGTCATATATTCCATATACGTTTCCAGTAGTACTTGCTTTTTGCCCTTGTGCAGTTGTCCAACTTCCTTCTACTTGGTTATTTTTTATTGCTGTTAAGTTTGTTGTTACTTTGCTTGCAGTAGGAGTCACTCCTGCATATCCTGTTACTGCATATACTGTATTTTCTCCATTTACTGTTATATTGTTTATTGTTACTTCTTGTCCGTTCCTTCCATATTTACTATGTGTTAAATATGCTACCGCTCCCCATTCACTATTTTTTGTTAAATGACTGTCTACTTTGTCTGAATTTAATTTATATGGGGCATTTGTACTTGTTAAATCTCTACACACATCATAGCTGTCACTTACTCCTATATAGTTCATGCATGGCTTACTTGCTGTAAATGTTGGGTATTTTATTTTTGTTCCTACTGCCTTTTCTCCATAATAGTTAGTATTGCTGTTATTTACTTCACTATATCCTACATTTGAGTCTATTGCTTTTTCTGCTTCTTGGTATCCTGCTTCAAATTTTGCTACCCATATTCCTTCTATCTTTTTTCTCCATTCTCCATTTTGGTATCCTGTACTACTTCCATCTTCAAATGCTGGATGTACTATATATGCTCCTGTTTCTCCATTTTCGTCTACATAATTTTCTTGTGTTACGTCTTTTCCGTCTTTATCTAAGTTGCTTGTTCCTTGTAAAAATACTACGTCTATTGTTCCTCCTTGTGATTTATCACTTGCGTCATTGTATGTTATTTTATATGCATATCTTGGTATCCATACCCACATGCTTCCATCTGCTGTTTTTGCATTTGCCCACTTATTTTCTACTCCGTCATAACTATACCAATTTTCTGTTTTAGTATCTGGTGTAGCAGTTCTCCCATCTGCATTTATTACAATAGGTTGTAAGCCTGTATTTTCTAAGTTTGGTTTGTTTACTTTATTGGCATTACTCCAAGTTCCATCTAAGGCTATTTCCTTTTCATCATCATCTTCTTCTCCTGTATTTCCGCCCGCTTAACATATTATCCAACGCATTTGTAAAGTTTGCTATTTCTGCTAGTTCTCTTTCTTGGGCCTCCATGTAATTCTTTCCCGCCATCTCTGCTGTTCTAAATATTCCATTTTCCCCTATGGTTAAATTTATTGTTACTCCTGCTAGTATTAGCAAGATGATGATTGT
>CALXRX010000018.1 GCA_944390975.1 uncultured Clostridia bacterium
AATTGATTCATATGATTTTCATTATTTCTTATTGCTAAAATTCCTGCATGTACTTTTGGATGTAAAGTTTTTACTCTACCATCTAAACATTCTGGAAATCCTGTAAGTTCGCTTATTTCTATTGCATTTATTCCATTTTCTTTTAATTTTTTGTAAGTTCCACCTGTTGATATAATTTCTACTCCGCAATTTTCTAGTTCTTTTGCAAATTCAACAATACCTGTTTTGTCAGATACACTAATTAAAGCTTTCATAATTTAAACCTCCATTTACATTATATAGCTATTATAATACATTCTCCAAAATATAGCAATATATTGCAAAAAATATAGGAATTTCTTCAATAAACTCCTATATTTTCAACTATTTTTTAAATAATAATGGATTGTTTTATAAATTTATCATGTAAAGCATTTAATGTTGTTTCTGCAACGTTGCTATTAACTAAAATAGATATTTTTATTTCCGATGTACTTATCATATGCATATTAATATTATTGTTGTATAAAACTTCAAATAAAGTAGCTGCTACACCAGGATTATTACTGATGCCTATTCCTACTAGTGATACCTTAGACATTCCTGTACATGAATTAATTTCTTTTATATCAAATAAAGATGCATTTTTGTCTAATAAATCTAAGGTTAAATTTAAATCCTTTTCTTTTATTGTAAAAGACATATCTTTTGCAATATGTTCACCAAAAGCCTGCACTATTATATCTACATTTATATCATTGTATGCTAATAATTTAAATACATTATAAATTCTTCCTATTTTATTATTTTTTCCAATTAATGTAATTCTAGCAATATTATCTTCTTTAGTTATTCCACTAATGCATAAATCTTCCATACATTCTTTAGAGGTTACAAGTGTTCCTCCACTTTCTTCTTCGAATGTAGACTTAACATATATAGGTATTTTGTATTTTTTACCTATTTCAACACACCTATTGTGTAATACTTTTGCTCCTAAACTAGCCAGTTCTAACATTTCGTCATAAGAAATAGTATCAATTTTTTGAACATCTTTTACTACTCTAGGATCGGTAGAATAAATTCCATTAACATCTGTGTAAATATCACATCGTTCGGCTTGCAAACTTGCTGCTAATGCAACAGCAGTTGTATCCGATCCTCCTCTTCCAAATGTTGTTATGTTTAAATCTTCGTCTATTCCTTGAAAACCTGCAACCACTACAATTTTTCCTTCTAGAAGACTATTCTTTATTCTTGTTACATCTATGTTTTGTATTCTTGCATTTCCAAAAACACTATTAGTTATTATAGGTATTTGCCAACCAGTATATGAAATCGCTTCATACCCTAATTTTTCTAAACACATGCACAATTTTGAAATTGTAATTTGCTCGCCAGTTGAAACAAGTACATCATGTTCTCTTTTATTTGGGTTATTAGTTATTTCGCTTTCTTCACTAATTAATTTATCAGTTGTTTTTCCGTTGTGCTGATACTACAACTACTACATAATTTCCTTTATCATATTCCCTTATTATATGTTTACAAACATTAAATAATTTATCTGTATCTGCTACAGAACTCCCTCCAAACTTTTGTACAATTATTGCCATATATGGCACCTTCTTTTTTCTTAATGTGCAAACTACATTTAAATCTAAATATAGCTATAATATTATTATATTTTCTATTTAGCTAAAAGTTTCTATTTTTTAAATAAGAAAAAATAAAATCATTTATATCTCCGTCCATAACAGCTTGAACATTTCCTGTTTCATAATTAGTTCTATGGTCTTTTACTAATGTATATGGACAAAATACATAAGAACGGATTTGACTTCCCCATGCAATTTCTTTTTGTTCACCTTTTAAATCTGAAATAGTTTCTTTTTGCTCTTTTTCTTTTAAGTCTAACAATTTCGATTTTAGCATTTTCATTGCAGTTTCCTTGTTTTGAAGCTGTGATCTTTCAGTTTGGCAAGATACTACTATATTTGTTGGAAGATGTGTAATTCTAACTGCAGAATCAGTTTTATTGATATGCTGTCCTCCAGCACCGGATGAACGATAGGTATCAATTCTTAAATCTTCAGGATTTATTTGAATTTCTATATCATCTGTTATTTCTGGCAATACTTCAACAGAAGCAAAAGATGTATGACGTCTTCCTCCAGAATCAAATGGTGAAATTCTAACTAGTCTATGAACTCCAATTTCAGATTTTAAATAACCATAAGCATTCTCACCAGAAATTAAGATAGTAACATTCTTAATTCCTGCTTCTTCACCTGGTAAGTAATCTAATTCTTTTACTTTAAATCCATTAGAATTTGCCCATCTTGAATACATTCTATATAACATTTCTACCCAATCTTGAGATTCTGTTCCTCCTGCTCCAGGGTGAAGATTTATTATAGCATTATTATTATCATATTTTCCAGAAAATAAAGTTTCTATTTCTAACTTTTCAATACTTTTTTCTAAAACACTTGTGTTTTTTATTAATTCATTTATTAGTTCTTCATCTTTTTCTGTTAATAATAATTTATTTAATTCTTCTAAATTTTTTAATTCAGAGTTAACTTTATTAAATTTATTGTATTTATTTTTATAAATTTTTAAATCTTGCAATATTGCACTAGAAATAGAAGTGTTATTCCAAAAACCATCTTCCATAGTTTTTTGTTCTAATTCTTTAATTGTATTTGAAATTTTATCTAAGTCAAAGAGACTCACCTATATTATTTAATTTATTTCTTAATTCAATTAGTTTATTTGCATTATTTTCAAGTTCAAGCATATTATCATCTCCAATCATTATTAGTATTCTACAATATTTTTTAGTTAAATGTCAAATTTTTAAATGGTCAGGCACATTTGTTTTTTTTCAACATATAATCTTATATAGTTTAAATGGAGGTACAATTATGTTAGCTCTTTCAATTTCTGGTTTTTTAGCTTTTATAAAATCAGCAATATTTGTGGTAGGTTATATACAAAGTAGTAACTTATTCCCTGAGCCTCTATCTCAGGAAGAGGAAAAAAATTGTTTAGAAAGATTACAAAATAATGATGATGAAGCTCGTAATATATTAATAGAAAGGAACTTAAGATTAGTTGCTCATGTTAGTAAAAAATATGCAAATACTAATATAGAACAAGATGATTTGATTTCAATTGGAACTATCGGATTAATAAAAGGAATTAATAGTTTTGATCCTAGTAAAAATATTCGTTTAGCAACATATGTTGCAAGGTGCATAGAAAATGAAATTTTAATGTTTTTACGTTCTACAAAAAAAACGAAATCTGAAGTATATTTAAATGAGCCAATTGGAAAGGATAAGGATGATAATGAGGTAACATTAATGGAAGTATTAGAAACAGATGATAAGCCAATAGAAGATGAAATTGATTTAAAAATGAAAGTTAAAAAACTGTATGAAAAAATGAAAGAAATTTTAAAGGATAGAGAAAGAACAATTTTAGAATTACGTTTTGGATTAGGTGGAAATAAACCTAAAACTCAAAATGAAATTTCAAGTATGATGGGAATTTCTCGTAGTTATGTTTCTAGAATTGAAACAAAAGCTATAGGCAAACTTGCAAATGAATTTAAAGAATAAAAGTAGTTTGACTACTTTTTATTCTTTATTTTTTCTTATTTTAGCAATGAAAAATCCTTCAAAGTATTCTGTTGGAGAAACACAAATTGTTCCTGAAATTTTTACAGGTAGTAAGGGTAAATATTTTTTAAACTCTAAATCTATTGGAACAATTTCAGTATTAGTATTTATCATAGCTTTATTTAATATATCTTCATTTTCACAAGCAAGTATTGAGCAAGTAGAATAAATCATTTCTCCTCCAGGTTTTAATATATTTATTGCTTTTTTTAATAAAGCTAACTGTGATACTGTTGATTTTTTTACTAGTTTTAAAGTAAATACATCTTTAATTTTTGAATCATTATCATTCAAAGTGCCACTTCCACTACATGGAGCATCTAGAAGGATTTGGTCAAATGAGAAAAAATCATCTATATACCTAGCATCTTTTTGCATTATATAAATAGATGTTGCACCTTGTTTTTCTATATTATATTTTAATCTTTCTGTTCGAATGTGGTTTAATTCACATGCTGTAATATGTGATTTATTATCTGAAAGAGCAGCTATTTGTGTGGTTTTTCCACCAGGAGCTGAACACATATCAAGAATATCTGCATTTTGTTTTGGATTTAGAATTATTACTGGTAACATTGAAGATAAACTTTGTAAATATATTTCTCCTTTTTTATAAATATCTAAAGTTTGTATAAATTTCTCATTTGTATTTTTTACAATTATAGCATCTTCATACCAAGCAACTGTTTCATATTCTATACCTATTTTAGATAATTCATTTAAAATTTTATTTGTACTAGTTTTTAATGTGTTAACTCTAAAAGAAACAACTCTTTTCTCTTTATATGAATGCAATATTTGATTTGTAATTTCTGGTCCATATTGTTCGTTTAACATATCTATTAAAAAAGTTGGAATATTCAAAAAATATCACTCCTATCAAATTCTTTAATGTTTTATATATAATATGATATCATAAAAAAATATTATTGTAAAAATTTTAATATATAAGTCTTTTTTTATACCTCTTTCATATATTTTACTAGGGGTTTTTATGAAATTTGTTTTAGATTGTATTAAAGGAATTGCTATTGGTGCTCGGTGCAATTTTACCTGGAATTAGTAGTGGTGTTCTTTGTGTCATTTTTGGAATTTATGAAAAATTAGTTAATTGTGTTTTGAATTTTTTTAAAGATGTTAAAAATAATTTGAAATTCTTGTTTCCAATATTAGTTGGTGTCTTTATAGGAGTTTTGATATTTGGTAATTTATTAAGATATTTATTTAATAATTATGCTATTCAAACTCGGTTTTTGTTTTATTGGATTAATTTTAGGAAGTGTTCCAAGCTTATTTAAAACAGCTAATTCCCAAAAGGGCTTTAGGTTACATTATCTAATTTATACAGTCATTACTTTTATCCTTACTATAGCTTTATTAATTATAGAAAATGCATTTACAGTAAGTTCTATAAATCAAAATACAAATTTTTTATTCTTAGTTTTTGCAGGTTTTATAATGTCTATTGGAGTTGTTGTTCCTGGTGTTAGTAGTACTGTCTTATTAATGATACTTGGTGTATATAATATATATCTTTTTTCTGTTTCTACTCTTGATTTTAATGTGCTTTTGCCAATGGGAATAGGTTTATTAATTGGAGGTGTAGTTTTTTTAATAATTATCAAATATTGCCTAGAAAAATTCCATGCTCAAACTTATTACTCTATCATTGGTTTTGTATTAGGTTCTATTCCTATATTATACCCTGGTTTTCAATTTGACTTTACAGGATTAGTTTCAATTTTACTATTTTTCTTGGGTTTATATATTTGTAATAAAATTGGTGATTAAAACTATTTATTAAAAGCGATATAAATAAGTAACATTAACTACAATATTTGTATCGCTTTTTTATATTAATTATAAAAATTATCTAAAATATTTAATCTTTTTTTCTTCTTAAAATCCAACCTTTTTTTACTTCAATAGGTATTTTCATTTTTACACATTGCCCTATTTTACCTGGATTAATAAATTCAATTTCTTCATTAGTTTCTATATCATATAATTTATCAATAGTAAATTTATATGTTTCTATTTGACCTGGAATAATTATTTCTATGGTATTACCTAATTTTAATTTGTTTTTTATTTCAACAATAGAAAAATCTTCATTATATTCTATTACTTTTCCACCAAATTCATAATATGGGTTATATTGCTTTCCTTCATATTCTTGAAAATCCTTGTTTTCCCTGTCATTAAAATAAAAAGTAGTTAAGCCTCTAGTTTTTACTTTTTCTAATTCATTTAAGTATTTTGTATAATCATAATTTTTTGAATCTTTTAAATAATCATCAATAGCATTTCTATAAGCATTTACAACAGTTGCTAAATAGTATTCTGTTTTTAATCTTCCTTCAATTTTTAAACTATCTACACCCATATCTATTATTTCTGGTATTTCTTTTATTAAACACAAATCTTTTGAAGAGAAAATATATGTTCCTTTTTCATCATGTTCAATTGGTATTAAATTTCCAGGGTTATTTGTTTCTTCAGCATATAAATTATATGACCATCTGCAACTTTGTGCACAATCCCCTAAATTTGCACTTCTACAAGCTAAAAAGTCACTTAAAAAACATCTACCAGAATAGCCAAAACATATTGCTCCGTGTACAAATATTTCTGTTTCTAGTCGCATTGGTGTGTTATTTACAATATCTTTAATTTGTGATTTATGTAATTCTCTTGCTAGAATAACACGTTTTGCACCATTTTTATGCCAAAAATTTGCACTATGATAACTTACTATATTTGCTTGTGTACTTATGTGAATATCTACATCTGGAGCTTCTTGTTTTATTATTTCAACTACTCCTCCATCAGCTACAATAATTCCATCTACTTTTAGTTCATTTAAAATTCGAGCTTGATTTTTTATTTCTTCATACATATTATCCCAAGCATATATATTTATTGCTACATAAACTTTTTTACCTATTTCATGTGCATATTTAATTGTTTTTATTAAATCATCTTCTTCCATTTCAGCTCTAGTTCTTAATGAAAGTGAAGATGTTCCTGCATATACAGCATCTGCCCCATATAGAAATGCAAGCTTTGCTTTTTCAAATGAGCCTGCAGGTGCTAATAATTCTGGTTTTTTCATATATCTTACCTCATATATTATAATATTTTATTGACATTAAATATTATATATTACATAATATTTAATGTCAATGTAAATAAATTAACTTTCAAGAAGGTATTCATTGCTATATTAATTTTTTATTAATTTCATTTACTTTTTTATAATATTTTGATATTATTGCAAGTGTTGGGGGAAAATAATAAATATGAATACAAATATAAATACAATTGATAATAAAAATGATAAAGAATTAAATACTTTTAGATATATTTTGTTATATTTTTTAATATATGCTTTTGTACGGTTGGTTACTTGAAACATTATATGCTTTATTTATGTTAGGTCATTTTACAAATAGAGGTTTTTTATATGGACCAATATGTCCTATATATGGTTGGGGAGCGATTATTTTAATTGTTTTATTACAGAAATATAAATCTAATTCAATTAAATTATTTTTCTATTCAGCTATAATTTTCTCTATTTTTGAATATATTGTAGGTTTTGCATTAGATGCTTTATTTGCTGCAAAATGGTGGGATTATACAAATGATTTTATGAATTTAAATGGTAGAATTAGTATTTTTTATTCTTTTGCTTGGGGAATTATTGCTATACTATTCATAAATCATATACATCCTTTTATAGAAAAATGTACTAATAAAGTTTTAAAAAGAATTCCTAAAATATATTATATTATATTCACCAATTTTTTATTGGTTGTTCTTATTATAGATACTATTTTATCTTCTGTAAAGTATTTGAATTTAATATAGTTTTAAATAAGCAATAGAATAATTCTATTGCTAGACTTTTTATGTTTATGTATGGTATAATAAAAGTGGTGGTTGATATGAGTAAAAATAAAAATAGAGATGAATTTATAGATAGTCTAAAAAAAGTAGATTTTACACCTTCTCAAGCTAATTATAATTATTATAAAAATTATTTGGAAAAAAAACTTTTAGGAATTGTAGATTTAGTATCTACTAAATATCATGATCCAAAAAATATTGAAAGTTTGGATTATATAGTAGCAGGTCTTTTTATAGCTTTGGAATATGTTCTTCCAAAAGATGTTGGCTTTATTATAGAATATAGAGGAAAAAGTTTTAGGAGTACACAAAAAACATCTGGGGCAGAACTTCTAGAAAACAATGTAGGTAAAATAACAAAGGATATATATGGTCTAAAAGTTATTATAACAGATATAGGTAGTTCATTAGATTTTGATGAATCAATGCCTAATTTTGACCAATTAGAAGAGTTACAAAATAATAGAATTAATAATATCTATTTTTTAGAATCTACTAGAAAGTGGCTAAATTCAGATTCAACATTTATGCTTAAGACAGAAGATGAATATTATAAAAAGATAAAAGAAATTTTGAAACGTTTAAATGCTTCTACTTACCCACAGTGTTCTGAAGAAAATGAAATATCATATACTAAAAATTTGGAAATTACAAACAGTATTTATGAAAAAAAGATAAAACAAGATCAACTATCTTTTAGTATTTCAAAAGAGCAAATTAATACAATGTCTGAGTTACTACAAGATTTAGAAGATAGATTAGATGATAAATTAGAACGAGAGATATTAAAAGCATACTTGCCTAAAGCATTAGAAACCAACTTAGTTTCCACTATATTGGGGGTTAATTATTCATATGAAAAAGAAGCTGTGAAACCAAATGGTTATGTTTCTGATTTCTACCTTTTAAATTTAAAAGATAGGTCATCAAGTAAAGATGAATCTAGTTCTAAAACTGAAGACATTTTATCATACGAAGATCAAGACAATTCATATATTTTAGCAGAGTTACAAGCACAATCTTTTTATAGATATTTATGCGGTAAAACTGGTATTGCTTTTCATAATGGAATGCTTGGAAAATCAATTAGTATAGACTCTTTATTTGAACTTGTAGATCCTAATGATTCTATGACTTTAGAATCTTATTTAAGAATTTTAAACCAAGTTCCAATAAGTACTTTTGAAAAGGGTATTATAGAATCAGAGCAATCACCATTAATACAAAAAGTAGAAGAAGCATATAAACATATTAAGATTAAAGATACTATTAAATTTGATGGGTTAGATTATAATATAGATGAGTATTTAATACATTTGGCTGAATATGTTGCATCTCATATGTCTGTTTGTAGACCGTCAAATGATTTAACTACACCATCCGTTGTTATTGAACATAAAGGTTTAGCTGCAGGTTTTTCTGACGTACTACGTAAAAAAGATGGTATTTCTTGTCTTGCACAATTATTAGTAGATAGAATAAATTTAATTGTTAGCCAATTAGATAATAATGCTAACTTAATGCCGAGATTTATAAAACTAACCAGAAGGGATATAATTAATTACTTTAAGAACTTAGAACAGAAAGAAGAAAAAGAAACTCAAAAAGAAGATACTAGTAGATAAAACTAGTATCTTTTTTTACTTATAGAAAGTCCATCTCCTACTTCTAAAATTTCTGTTTCGAAATCAGGGTTTTCTTGTATTTCCTTTAAAAATTCTCTTAAATTTCTTACGGCTGTTCTTTGTTTATGTTTATTATAATCACTCATAACATATCCTTTATATAATACATTATCTGCAATAATAACACCTTTACAGTTAATTAATCTAATAGCCTGTTCTAAGAAAAACGGATATTTTCCTTTAGCTGCATCTATAAATATTACATCATATTTATTATTTAATGTAGGAAGTATTTCTACAGCATCTCCTAAATAGATATTTACTTTTTCCTCAACCCCTGTATTTTTTATATTTGCTTTTGCTTCTAATACTCTTTCTTCTTCCCTTTCTATTGTATCTATTACTCCATTTTCACAAAGAAATTCTGTAAAACATATGCTTGAGTAGCCAACAGCTGTACCTATTTCCAAAATTCTTTTAGGTCTAATTTCTTTTAAAATTTTATTAACAACTTCCAAAGTATCATCCATAATAATTGGTATATGTTCTTTTAAAGCATGTTCTTTTATTTTTTCTAACTCTATTTTATTCATATATTATAGCTCCTCTTGAATTTATGTATATTTTATATTATAATAGATTTATATTAAAAAATCAAGAAAGAGAGGTACTTTTATGGGATGTGAAAAATTTTCAATCTCAGAGTGTTTACTCGAAAACGGTGCACCAAAAGAACTCGTAAATGCGGTTATGAATGCAACTTTCAATCCTTACGGACTTTTGTGTGTAGAACATGAAAGGGTAACACTTACTATGAAAGAAGTGTTACAACTTTCACAAAATAATAAGTTCTGGTTTATTCAGTCGGCAAAGGATGGTGAAGGACACGGCTTCTGGGATTCACTTTCGAAAGTCGATACAAGTCGGCCTTTTGCTCTTGTAGAGCAAAGGAATCTGCCGAACGAGTGTCCACGGCAACCAAACAAACATGTTATATATATTTGCTTGGTGTAAACCAGATGTTTTGCTGATAAATGCCCTCATTGTCACATGAGGGCATTTATCGTAACTTTTATTTTATATTTTAATTTTTTAAAGTAAATTTAATTGTTTTATTATTTTCTCCTAGCTGCTATTTCTCTTTCTTTACTACTTAATATTTTCTTTCTTAAACGTATATTTAAAGGTGTTACTTCTACTAATTCATCATCTTGTATAAATTCTATTGCTTTTTCTAAAGAAAATTGAATTGGTGGAACTAATCTTAATGCATCATCAGATCCTGAAGCTCTTGTATTTGTTAAATGTTTTTCTTTACAAACATTTATTGCTAAATCATCACTTCTTGAATTTAAACCAACTATCATACCTTCATATACTTCTGTACCAGGTCCTATAAATAAATCTCCTTTATCTTGTGCATTATATAATCCATATGTTACAGCTTTTCCAGCTTCAAATGCAACTATTGTTCCCCTTACTCTTGATACTACATCTCCCTTATATGGCTCATAGCAATCAAATACATGATTCATTATTCCTACACCTTTTGTGTCTGTTAAAAATTCAGTTCTATATCCAATTAATCCTCTAGCTGGTATTTTAAATTCTATTTTTGTGTGTCCATCTTCTGCAGGTTCCATATTAACCATTTCAGCTTTTCTTTGACCAAGTTTTTCAATAACTGTACCAATAGCATCATCAGGTACATTAACAATTAATCTTTCAATTGGCTCACACTTTTGACCATTTATTTCCTTAAATATTACTTTTGGACGAGATACTAATAATTCAAAACCTTCTCTTCTCATATTTTCAATTAAAACAGACAAATGCAATTCTCCACGTCCTGAAACTTCAAAACTATCTGGTGAATCTGTTTCTTTTACTCGTAAACTTACATTTTTTTCTAGTTCTTTAAAAAGTCTATCTCTAATATGCCTTGAAGTAATAAATTGTCCTTCTCTTCCAGCAAATGGTCCATTATTTACACTAAAAGTCATAGATACAGTTGGCTCATCTATATCTACAAAATCTATTTTTTCAGGATGATCATAATCACAAATTGTTTCTCCTATATTTATATCTTGAATACCAGATATTGCTATAATATCTCCTGCTTTAACTTCATCTACTTCTTCTCTTTTTAAGCCGACATGTGTATATAATTTTACTATTCTTCCATTGGTTATTTTATCATCTTTTTTACAAATGCTAACTGGCATACCAGCTTTTACAGTTCCTCTTTCTACTCTTCCAACAGCAATTCTACCAACATAGTCATCATAATCAATATTAGAAACTAGCATTTGCATTGGTCCTTCAATTTCACATTTGGGAGGATTTATTTCATTTACAATTGTTTCAAATAAACAGTTTAAATCAGATGCTTCATCAGATAAATGTAATTTTCCTATTCCATTTTTTGCAGAAGCATATACTACTGGAAATTCTAATTGTTCATCACTTGCATCTAACTCAATAAACAATTCAATTACTTGATCTAATACTTTGTCTGGATTGGCTCCAGGTCTATCTATTTTATTAATAACTACTATTGGTTTTAAATTTAATGCAAGAGATTTTTTTAAAACTTCTCTTGTTTGAGGCATAGGTCCTTCAAAAGCATCTACTAACAATAAAACTCCATCTACAGTTTTTAAAACTCTTTCTACTTCTCCACCAAAATCAGCATGTCCTGGAGTATCTACAATATTAATTTTTATATCTTTATACATTACAGATGTATTTTTAGAAAGAATTGTAATTCCTCTTTCTTTTTCTATATCATTAGAATCCATTATTCTTTCTTGAACTTGTTCATTTTCCCTAAAAATATGACTTTGTTTTAATAATGCATCTACTAATGTGGTTTTTCCATGATCAACGTGTGCAATAATTGCTATATTTCTTATTTTTTCATTATTCATTTTATTACTCCTTTTTTAGATTTTAAAGGTTGCATTTATTTGCAACCTTTTTAACTTATATATTATATAACGAAATTTACTATTTTGTCAACTCGATAATAGAATCCATAATAATTTTGCTTGCTTCATCTAATGCTTGTTTTTCTGTAGATTTATTTTTATACATTTCATTAAATTTTGATAAGTCTATAGGCTTACCATAAACTATTTTTACCTTCTGAAATTTTTTTAATCCTCCAGATATTCCTACTGGAATTATTCTAGTTCCTGTTCTTAAAGCAAAAAATGCTGCACCATCTTTTACTTTCTCTCCCTTTTCTATGCCATTTCTAGTACCTTCTGGAAATAAAGCAATACTTTCCCCATTTTTTAATGCTTTTAAAGTAGTTTTTAGAGCTGATACATCTTTAGAATCTCTTTTTACGTATATTCCATCAAATACTACACCAAGAAAAGCAAAAAATGGATTTTTCCTCAAATCTTCTTTTGCCATAAAACGAATATGCCTTCCTACTGTTGCTACCATTAAAGGTGGATCTAAATAATTTCTGTGGTTACCACAAAATATAAGTGGCTCATTTGCAGGAATATTTTCTTTTCCTAAAATTTCGGCTTTATATACAATTTTACAGTAAATATATATTGCACTTTTAACAATTGCTCTTAATATTTTTTTAAAAAATAGTTTCATCTTTTCTTTTTCCTTCTTTCATTACTTATTACAATTTAATGTATCTTTTCTTTAATAATGTCTGATAATTTATTAACAACTTCATTAATTGTCATATTTGTTGAATCAATATATATTGCATCTTCAGCTTTTATAAATGGAGCAATTTCCCTTTTGGTTTCTAACAAGTGTCGTTCTTTTATGCTCTCTAAAACTTCATCATATGAACAGCTAATACCTTTTTCAATATTTTGCTTATATCTTCTTTTTGCTCTTTCTTCTAGTGAACAATCAAGAAAAATTTTTACATCCGCATTTGGAAATACAACTGTACCAATGTCTCTGCCTTCCATTATTATATTATTTTCTTCTCCCATTTTTCTTTGAAGTGGTGTCATTTTATTTCTTACTATTTTTAGTGCGGAAAATTTTGCTACAACTTCATCAACTTCTGTAGTACGAATTTTTGCACTTACATCTTCTCCATTTAATAATATAATTTGTTTATCTTGATTTTTTTCTAGTTTTATATCTATATTTTCTAGCAATTGTTCTATTTTATCTAGTTGAGTATAACTTATGTTATTTTCTAAGCATGCTAGAGCAACACATCTATACATTGCTCCTGTATCTATATTAATTAAATTAAATTTTTCTCCTAATAATTTTGTTATTGTACCTTTTCCACTACCAGCTGGTCCATCTATTGCTACTATAAATGACATTTTTTCTCTCCTTTACACTAAATATTTAAAGCATCATTTGTTTCAGGCATTTGAATACCTTTTACAACTACATCTATTTTTTGAACATTCATTGCAGTTAGTCTTTCTATTTCTTTTTTTGTTTTATTTTTAAATTCACTAATTACATCTATTATGTTATATCCATAAAAAACAATTACTTCCATGTAAATATATGGTCCTTCTTCTGAATTATCTACTCTAGTTTTTGCTATTTTACAAATTGCTTCATTTCTTTTAGCCATATATTCAATAATTTGCCTAAAAACACTATCAGATATTGTAAAATTACCTAAATAACTAAAAGTAGGTCTTATAATAGATTTTTCTGATATATATGGCTTTGCACCTTTTCCTTTAGATTTGAATATTTGTAATGGATCTAATATATATCCTGAAAAATCTTTTTTTAATTCAAAAGTTGGAACAGGGATAACATGCTTACCTTCTGTTTGCCTTATACGCTTAGCAGTTTGCATTTCCTCTTCAGTAGCTATTTCTGATATGTATATAAATTTAGAAATTTCTGGTAATCCCAAATTTTCAGCTATTTTTTTTACCATATTATCAGATGTACCAAGGATTAATATTTTTTCTGGTTTATATTTTTTTATAGCTTTTAATACTTCTATTTTTTCATCATTTTCTATAAACAATGCTCGTTTTACAGTTTCTATTTTGGTTGGTGCTTTTTTTGCGGAATTTCCAGCTATTATTTCATTATCTTTAATAAATAATCCATCATCTATAATATAGTTAATTTCATTTTCACTTGCTACTAAACCTGCCCTATAGCTTTTGCCAGTTCCGTGATGGTCCAACAAATGCAAATACTTTTATTTTGTCTTTAAAATTCATCATAAAATCTCCTATCTTGTATGAAACTTTTAGCTTTATTATTATAACATTATATTTATAAATTGAAAAGCTAATTATTTCTTTTCAATTAAAGATATTACCCAAGTAGTGTCCTTATAAGGTGTAATTAAATTTTCTTGTTTCTTAATTACATTTATATTTTCATACTTTGATATTATGTCATACATCTTATTACTTGTATTATCAATTACCCATATTCTACCTGAATAATCGTCTATTTTATCTAAAGTTTCTATTGTTTCCATTTGAGGTGCAAATGCTTTATATGCCTCCTCAACTGTCCAATGCTCATAATTGTAGAAATATTGCTTGTTATTAGGAAAATAGTCAGCAATAACTGCACCTAAATTAATATCTGAATATACAAAAATATCATCTTCTTTTATTTCTTCGTTTATTAATGTGCAAAGCGTTGAATTTGCTTCATTGTAATTATCATTAAAAAATATTATAGCATTATTAATTGATAACAATATTATAATTCCACTTATTAAGTATAGTATTTTTTTATTTGATACTGATAATATGTATGCAATAAACACAGCTAGAAGTCCAATCATAGGTATTGTATATCTTGTTGTAAATATTTCAGATATATTTGAAATTATTAAGGCTATTATTATAACTCCTAGATATACAGCAAAATACATAATAGGTGCTATTACTTTTGATTTATCTTTTTTGTATTCTAAAATAGTTTTAACTATCAAGTATATAAAGAATATGCTTGCAAATATTAATACAAATAAATTTACCCATTTGTTAGTAATAATTCCTAGAAAATTAAATTTTAAAATATCTATTAATATATCTGGATATTTTATTTCTATCCAAAATCCTACTGCTACTCTTATAGCTTGAAATAAAAATACAATAATTCCAGGTATAAATAGTATAATTTGTGTAGCAGCTGATGCAACCCATTTTATTATATTTTTATTTTTTTCTCTGTTTCTTATTACATATATAAATAATATTAAATTAATTAGTCCTATACTCATCATAGAAAAATAATGTGTATATGCTGAAAATAAACTGAAAATACTAAATAAAACCCAATCTTTTGTTTTTCCTTGTTTTGTTATTCTACAAGCATAAACGCCTGTTAGTAGTACAAATACTGCAGCCCATGAATACATTCTAATTTCATTACTATATAATAGTGTAACTGGTAAAAAACTTATTAATAAAGAAAATATAATTCCTACTTTTTCATTAAAGTCTTTCCTTATGTGTGTATAACCAATTATTGATAATAGAATCATTCCTAATACAGAAAATATTCTCATTGCTATTATAGAGTTTCCTGTAAATATTGTAAAAATTTTAAGCATTAAATAATAAAATAATGGATGAACGTCATGAATTCCAATTTTTATTATATCTATAATATTATGATTCATTAAACCTACTGTGTATGCTTCATCAAACCATATATTAGTATGGAAAGCACCAGCAAGCATTAATATTGCTCCAATTAATATTATTGCTATATGCAAAATTTTTGTTTTATTCATATTTTTCATTATTTAATTTTACCTCCGTAGTTTTTTACTATTATATCATTAAGCATATTAAATGTCATCATAAAAAATAAAAAATAAGCTACTATTAATAGCTTACTTTTCTTAAAAATTTATGCAACATCGTTAATTTTTATATTTCTAACATGTTCTATTTTTTCCCAGTTTGTTTCTCTCTTGAATAAACATTTAAAGTTAATTAGTAGCCAAGAGCCTAGGAAAAGTGGATAACATAGTAATCCTTTCCACATTGGTTTTATTGGTTTCCTATCTAATAACATTATTAGTATAGCAGTGCCTATTGGTAATAAAAATGTAGGTATTAAATATCTAAGTATATTTTCTATTAATTCAAAAGTTGTAATACCATTTCCTATATACATTATAAAATTGATTCCAAGTAAAACTAGAGTTAATACAAACATTGGAATACTTCCTATAATATATAATAGTCCATCAAAATTCATTAATGTTTTATGCTTTTTGGTTGCACTGGCAAGGTCTTTTGTATAATTTTGTATACATTGCATATGTCCTACTGTCCATCTTGATCTTTGTGACCAACTTTGCTTAAATCCAACTGGTTGCTCATCATATACTATTGCATCTGTTGCCCAACCTAACTTCTTTCCAGCAATTATTCTTTTTAATGAAAATTCAATGTCTTCTGTAAGGGTTTTTGTATCCCATCCTGTTGGTTTTATAACATCAAATTTTACCATAAAACCTGTACCATTTATTAGAGGAGATAGTCCTAAATTATAACGTGCTAAATGATAAAATCTGTTCATTGTCCAGTAAAATAATGCATACCCTGCGGAAATCCAACTGTCTGTTGGGTTTTTTATATCTCTATAACCTTGAACTACATCTTCACCTTGGCATAATTTTTTATTCATATTTTTTATAAAATCTTCATGAACAATGTTATCTGCATCAAAAACGCAAAAAGCATCATAATCAGCATTTTCTTCAATTTTTTTATTTAAAAACCAATTTAATGCATGACCTTTAGTTTTATTTTGCTCATCAAATCTTTCAAATACAATTGCTCCCGCATCACTTGCTATTTTAGCAGTATTATCAGTACAATTATCTGCTATAACATAAATATCTAATAATTCCTTTGGATAATTCTGCTTTGTTAAACTTTCTACTAAATTTCGTATTACAGATTCTTCATTATGAGCAGGTATTATTGCCATAAATTTATGTTGTTTATTTATTAATAAAGGTTTATCTTTTAATTTTACTAATGAACATATACTTACTATAAGTTGATATAACCAAAAAATTGTTACTATCCATACTAATGCTTGTTGAAGCACATATAAATATACCATTTTTTACTCCTTCTATATATTATTAATAATAGTGTATTTGATTACATATATTATTATACTATTTTGGACAAATTTTTTCAACTTTTAGAAATTAATTAATAATATCTTAATATTAAACAATAATTATTTTGTTTATTTATTAGATTCTTCTTCTTTTTCTTCTAAATCTTTTTTAGTTAAGTTAATTCTTCCTTGATCGTCTATTTCTAAAACTTTTACTTTTATATTATCTCCTACTTTTAGTACATCTTCTATTTTTTCTATTCTTTCTTTTGAAATTTTAGATATGTGTAATAGTCCTTCCTTTCCTCCAGGAACTTCTACAAATGCCCCAAATGGCATTATTTTTGTTACAGTGCCTTCTACTATTTCACCCACTTCTACTTCTTTTGCTATATCTTCAATCATTTTTAAGGCTTTTTTTCCATTTTCACTGTCTGTAGAATAAATAAATACTCTACCATCATCTTCTATATCTATTTTTACTCCTGTTTCTCCAATAATTTTGTTTATCATTTTACCACCTGGTCCTATTACGTCTCTAATTTTATCAACATTTATTGTGGTATTGATAATACTTGGTGCATATTTCGATATATTTTCTCTTGGTTTTGAAATTTGTTTTAACATTACTTCTTCTAATATATATTTTCTTGCTATTCTTGTTCTTTCAAATGCTTCTTTAATTATATCATAAGTTAGTCCATCTATCTTTATATCTACTTGTATTGCTGTAATTCCTTTTTCTGTTCCTCCTACTTTGAAATCCATATCTCCAAAGAAATCTTCTAATCCTTGAATGTCTGTAAGCATAATATAATGGTTTGGATCATTTTCATCTGTAACAAGTCCTGTTGAAATACCTGCTACAGGTCTTTTTATTGGAACACCTGCATCCATTAATGCTAGAGTACTACCACATATACTTGCTTGTGATGTTGAGCCATTAGAACTTAATACTTCAGATACAACTCTTATTGCATAAGGAAATTCTTCTTCTGAAGGAATTACTGGTACTAAAGCTTTTTCAGCAAGTGCACCATGTCCTATTTCTCTTCTACCAGGACCTCTTGAAGGTCTTGCTTCTCCTACACTATATGATGGGAAATTATAATGGTGTATATATCTTTTTGAAGTTTCTTCATCAATTCCATCCAATTCTTGTTCTTCACTTACCATACCTAAAGTTGCAATTGATAGTACTTGTGTTTGTCCTCTTGTAAATAAAGCACTTCCATGTACTCTTGGTAATAAGCCAACTTCACAAGAAAGTGGTCTTATTTCGTCTATTTTTCTGCCATCAGGTCTTTTTTGCTCTTCTAAAATCATTTTTCTTACGGATTTCTTTTCTAATTTGTACAAACTTTCATTTATGTCTGATTCTTTTTCTTCTACATATTCTTCACCATATTTTTGTGTTAAATATTCTTTTACATCTTCTGCTAATTTATCCATATTAGCATCTCTAACTTCTTTGTCTATAGCTTGTACATCTTCATACATTCTTTGAGCATATTTTTCTTCTATTTCTTCAAACACATCATGGTCTACTTCGAAAGATTTATACTCAAATTTAGGTTTTCCTATTTCATTTTTCATATCAGTAATAAAATCACATAGTTTTTTTATTTCTAAATGTGCTGCTTTTATTGCTGCTAACATAATATCATCAGGAATTTCGTCTGCTCCTGCTTCAATCATTGCTATTTTTTCTTTAGTACCAGCTACAGTAAGGTTTAATCTTGTTTTTTCTCTTTCTTCAAGTGTTGGATTTATAACAATAGTATCATCAACATATCCTACATTTACAGCTGCTGTTGGTCCTCCAAATGGTATGTCAGAAATTGAAAGAGCTGCTGATGCACCTATCATTGCTGCTACTTCTGGTGAATTATCTTGTTCTACAGATAATACTGTTGCTACAACACATACGTCATTTCTAAAATCTTTTGGGAATAGTGGACGTAAAGGTCTATCTATAGCCCTTGATACTAATATTGCTTTATCTGCAGGCTTCCCTTCCCTTTTTAAATATCCTCCTGGAATTTTCCCTACTGAATATAATTTTTCTTCATAGTCTACTGAAAGTGGGAAAAAATCAATTCCATCTCTTGGCTCTTTAGATGCTGTTACATTAACTAAAACTACTGTTTCTCCATATCTTACAAGTACACTTCCATTAGCTAATCCTGCCATTTTTCCTGTTTCCAATGTTAATTTTCTTCCTGCTAATTCTGTTTCAAATGTTTTGAACATATTTCTTTTCTCCTTTATTATTATATTTATATAATAGATAATATTTCATAGATTGTAACCTCTATATTATATATACAATATTATTATTTCACATCATATATACATTATACAAGCTACTTCTAATAATATTATCTTTATATACTAATTATAGTAATAAGGACGTTTATATATTATATTAAACGTCCTAAAATTTAATTATTTACGTAATCCTAATTTTTCAACTATTTGTCTATATCTTTCAATATCTTTTTTTGATAAATAGTTAAGTAAGTTTCTTCTTTTACCTACCATTTTTAAAAGTCCTCTTCTTGAATGATTATCTTTAACATGAACTTTTAAATGTTCAGTTAATTCAGTAATTCTTTCTGTTAAAAGAGCAATTTGTACTTCTGGTGATCCAGTATCTTTTTCATCTCTTTTATAAGTGTTAATAATTTCTTCTTTTCTTTCCTTTGTCATTTTTTTCCTCCTATTTTTTATTTTTTCCTTAAACTGAGCAATAAGTGGAGTAATTATCCTTTAGCTAAGTATAAGGTATTAACTTTTATTATTTTACTATATATTTTATAAAAAATCAATAACTTTAGTTAAATTTAACCAAAAATGGAGATTTAAAAGTAATCCCCATTTTTATTATACTATATTTTTATTACTCCACCAATTGTTTTGTTTTCATTATCAACTGGTAAAATTTTATTTCCTCCAGATAGAACAACTAAATCACCTTTTTCTAAAATTCCTTTTGCTTTTAGTTTTTCTATTCCTTGTTGAATTGTATCATCAATTGTTTTTTCAGCTTCAACATAAACTGGATGAACATTCCAAGCTAATGCTAATTGATTAAATGTTCTTCTATTATCAGTAATAGCTAAAATTGGACATTCTACACCCATTCCTGCAAATTTTCTTGCTGTATCACCTGTATGTGTATAGCAAACAATTGCATCTGCTTTAGTGTTTTTAGCCATTACACCTGTTGAATAAACTATATCATCTTCTAAATCTTTTAATTCTATATTTTTGTTGTGTTCGAATTTTTTCCAATAATGAATTTCTGGCTCTACTCTTTTTGCTATTTTTACCATTGTTTTAACACATTCTAATGGGTAATCTCCCATAGCACATTCTCCTGAAAGCATTATAGCACTTGTTCTATCAAATATAGCATTTGCTACATCGCTTGCTTCTGCTCTTGTTGGTAATGGTTGGTGCATCATAGATTCAAGCATTTGAGTTGCAGTAATTGCTGGTTTATTAGCACGATTGCTTAATTTTATAAATTTCTTTTGCATAATTGGTGGTTCTGTAAAGTCTGTTTCTGTAGCCATATCACCACGTGCAATCATTTGTCCGTCTGCTTCTTCTACTATTGATTCCATGTTTTCTAGACCTTCTACATTTTCTACTTTTGTAATGATTTTTATGTCTTTTCCACCATTTTCATCTAATACTTTTCTTACTTGTCTAATATCGTCTACATTTCTTGTAAATGACATTGCAACATAGTCATAATCATGTTCACAAGCTGTTTTTAAGTCTGCTATATCTTTTTCTTTTAATGCTGGTAAACGTATTGCAGTTCCAGGTAAGTTCATTGTTTTTCTACTTCCTAATCCATTTCCATGTACTACAGTACAAACAATGTCTTTTCCTACTATTTCATCAACAACTAATTCGATTGCACCATCATCAATTAATACTTTTGCTCCTGGTTTTAAATCTTTATATAATTCTTTATAACTTACAGATACTTTATCTTTATCTCCAATAATATCTTCATTTACTAATGTGAATTTTTGACCATCTTCTAATTTTATTTTTTCATTTTTACCAGTTACTAACATTCCTGTTCTTATTTCAGGTCCTTGCATATCAAGTAATAATGCTATTGGTATATCCATTTCTTTTCTTAATCTAATAATTTCTTCTGTTTTTTCAGATTGTTCTTCCCAACTTCCATGTGAATAATTAATTCTTGTTACGTTTAATCCTGCTTCAAATAAATCTTTTAGAATATGCTCACTTGCAGGTCCTATAGTTCCAACGATTTTTGTTTTTCTTAAATCTTTTTTCACTTTAACTCCCTCTTTCTTTGTTTTTTCACTACTAAGGTATTATAACACAAAGAAAATCAATTATTCAATAGTAAAAGTATAAAAAAATGACATTTTTTGCGTTTAATTTGTTATCCATTTTACTAAATCAAGATTTGCAGGATCAAGTAGCATTGGATGTTTTGGCATTACTCTAAATGTATATCCATAGTTTCCTCCAGTTGTTAACTCTATTTTTGCTTTATATAAGTATGTATTTTTTTGTCCCTCTACTTCTTCTTGTAATTTCATAGGTATTATAGCTACACTTTTTACAACTCCATTATCTAGTATTTTTCCATAATAAACTTGTACTTCTACATTATCTTTATTTATATTAGGTAGTTCTACTGCACATGTAACTTCTATATTATTTCCAGCATCCATTGTTATGTTATCTAAATTACTCATTTGGTGTATTTTTATATTGTTCCAATTATTTTTCAATTCACTTTTCCAAGAGTAGTAAGATGTAACTTCTTCTAAATTTGAAAAGTAATTATTTGTAAGATTGCATAAAGGCATATATAATTTCTCAATATAATCAACAACCATCCTTGATGTACTATATTTTCCACCTGTTGAGATTATTGAATTTTTCATATATTCCATCCATTTTGTTGAAAATCCTTCTTCACATTTTGAATAGTACATTGGTATAATTTTATTTTCTAAAGTATTATAAATGCTTTCACTATCAGCAATATCTTGTTCTTCATATGAACTGTATTGTTCATTAGTTCCAATTAACCATCCATTTTTAGAATTGTATCCTTCTGCCCACCAACCATCAGATATACTAAAATTAATTACACCATTTACAGATGCTTTTTGTCCACTTGTACCTGAAGCTTCCATTGGACGTCTTGGATTATTAAGCCACACATCTACACCACTTACTAAGTATCTTGCAATTTGGATGTTGTAATTTTCTAAAATAAATATTTTTCCTTTAAATTGTGGTTTTATTGAAAGTTCATTTATATATTTTATTAAATCTTGTCCTTCTCTATCTGCTGGATGTGCTTTTCCAGCAAATATAATTTGTACAGGTCTTTCTTTATCATTTAATATTTGTGTAATTCTTTCTAAATCTTTAAATATTAATGTAGCCCTTTTGTATGTGGCAAATCTTCTTGCAAAACCTATTGTTAGTGCATTAGGGTTTAACTTTGATACTATATCTTTTATTTCGTCATACCCTACACCTGATGCTTTTAATCTATTTGTTACATTTTCTTTTACTAGTTTTAGTAGTTTGATTTTTCTATCAACATGAGCATCCCAAAGTTCTTTGTTGGGAATATTTGTTACATTTTTCCATGTATCGTCATCATAAATTTTATCTTGCCAATATGGAGTTAAGTACTTATTATATAATTCTTTAATATTAGGTGCAAGCCATGAACAAGTATGTATACCATTTGTTATGTGTGTTATTGGTGATTCATCAGCTGATATGTTTGGCCATACATCACCAAATAGTTCTCTAGATACTTCACCATGTAGTTTGCTTACCCCATTCTTTTTACCAGCTATTTTTAATGCAAGTATTCCCATATTGAATCCAGATTCTAATTTGTCGCATGGCTTCATTCCAAGTTTTAAGAATTCTTCTCTTTCTAGTCCAAGTTTTGGCCAGAAATTTTTAAAATATTTTTCAACTAAATCTAATGGGAATATGTCATTTCCTGCTGGTACAGGTGTATGGGTTGTAAATACTGTTTTTGCAGTTGCTATTTCTCGTGCTATTTCAAAAGAAACTTGTTTTTCTTCCATAATGTCTTTTATTATTTCTAATAATAAGAAAGATGAATGTCCTTCATTCATATGGTATACAGTTGGTTTTAATTTTAATGTTTTTAATAAATGTGCTCCTGCCATACCAAGTACAATTTCTTGTCTTATTCTCATTTCTTGATTTCCGCCATATAACTTTAATGTAATTTCTTTGTATTCATTGTCTGTATTTTTTTCAATGTCTGAATCTAATAGGTATAATGTGACTCTACCTACATTTATTTGCCATACTTTTAAATATAACTTTTTACTTCCTAATTTAATATCTATAATTAAATCTTCATCTTTATCTGTTTTTACAGGGATTATTGGAAGATTATATAAATCAATATTGTGGTATATATTTTCTTGACCGCCCCATGCATTTATTTTCTGATTAAAATATCCGTTTTTGTATAATAATCCAACAGCTACTAACGGTAAGCCTAAATCACTTGCAGATTTTAAATGATCTCCTGATAATATTCCAAGCCCACCAGAATATATTGGTAATATTTCATCTAACCCATATTCTGCAGAAAAATATGCTATTAAATCATTTTTATTATTAGAATATTTTTTCATAAACCATGTATTTTTACTATTTATATATCCATCGAAATCTGAAACTACTTTATCATAGCTTTTTAAAAATTTATCATTTCCGTGTTGCATCTTCAAGTTTTTCTTGTGATACTAGTTTTAAAAATTTTACTGGATTCTTACCTACTGTTTCCCATAGGTCTATATCAATAAGTTTAAATAGCCTTAAATATTCACTATTCCAAGTCCACCATAAATTATTAGCTATTTCTGATAAACGATTTATTCTTTTTGGTAATTGTGGATTCACCGTTATTCTATTAAACATATACATTACACATTTCCTCCTTAGTTTTTTACTCATTTTTTCTAAAGTATTTTTAACACTTTTATTATCTATTATATTAAATAAAAAGTCAAACCTTTTTAAATTTTTTTTTAATTTTTTTATTTTTAAATTTTATATAACTTACTAGGTTGTTGTATACTAGGCAAAAGTCTATAATATTACCTATTATTTTAATATTTTTGCTAGCAACAGGGTATAAATATTTTAGGTATAAAATTCCATATTATATCCACAATATATAATATATAAATACATTCATTTATTTTTTAATTTTTGTTATGTTATATGTAAGGTGATTGTTATGAAATTGGAAAAGAAAACAGGAAAGAAAAAATCTAATATAAAAATTGGGCATATTCTTAGGAGAACAAGAAAATCTTTAGGTTATCCTCAAGAGGATGTAGCAGAAATGCTAGATTTAGCTTCTAGGTATATATCAGATATAGAAAGAGATAAAACAAAAGGTAGTGTAGATACTTTAGTAAAGTTATGTAATATTTATCATATTACCCCTACTTATGTATTACAAGATTACTTAGACATATCAAATGATTTTAAAGTTGATCCTAATATTATAGGTTTTTATGAATTAAGCAAGCGTGATAAAGATATTGTTATAGAACTAATTCAATATATGAATAAAAATTAAAAAATGAGGCACTCAAAATTTTAGTGTCTCATTTTTTAATTTTTATATGATATTTTTCCATTCATCAATTTTAAATCCTACAAGAATTTTGTTGTTTAATACTAGTAGCGGTCTTTTAATTAACATTCCATTTGTTGACAATAGTTGTATTTGTTCATTTTCTGATAAGTTTTTTAATTTGTCCTTTAAATTCATTTGTTTATATAGATTCCCACTTGTATTAAAAAATTTTTTAATAGGTAAATGAGATTTATCTATCCATTCTTTCAGTTCTTCATATGAAGGGCATTCTTCTACTATATTTCTTTGTATATATTCAATTTTATTTTCATCTAAAAATTTTTTCGCATTTTTACATGTTGAGCATTTAGGATATTGTATAAATAAATATTTCATTAAAAACCTCCTGTTTTATTTTTTATTCTCCATTTAAATTTTGCTAATTTTTCTAATTACTACAGTAAAACTAAAATTTCACATTGTATATTTTTATCAATTAATTCTGAAAATTTTACAGCATCTTTTTTTGTACCTACTAAAAACCAAAATACAATACTTTATAATTTTTAAAGATTTTTAACGTTTAATGCTCTTAATGCATTTATAATTGCAATTATTGATACTCCAACATCTGCAAATACTGCTTCCCACATGGTAGACAAACCTAATGCACTAAGCAATAGTACCATCAATTTTATAAAGATAGCAAATACTATATTTTCTTTTACAATTTTCATAGTTTTTTTAGAAATAGATATTGCTTTTTCTATTTTAGATGGCTCATCTGTCATTATAACTACGTCTGCAGCTTCTATAGCTGCATCAGAGCCTAATCCTCCCATTGCTATTCCTATATCTGCTAATGCAAGAACTGGTGCATCATTTATTCCATCTCCAACAAAAGCAAGTTTTCCTTTTTCGCTTTTTTCTTTTAATAAATTTTCTACTTTTTTAACTTTTCCATCTGGCAATAATTCAGAATATATTTTATTAATTCCTAATGTTTTTCCAACACTTTCTCCTACTTCTTTTTTATCTCCAGTTAACATTACTATTTGTTTTATGTTGTTCCTTTTTAAATTTAGGATTGCTTTTTTTGAATCTTTTTTTATTGTATCTGCAATTAGAATATATCCTGCATATTTTTTATCTATTGCTACATATAAAATAGTTCCTATATCACTACATTTTTTATAATTTATTTGTTCTTTCTGCATTAATTTTTCATTTCCAACTAATATCTCTTGGTTTCCAATTTGTGCTGAAATTCCAAGCCCTGATATTTCTTGGGTTTTTATAATTTGTTTTTCATCAATTTCCTTATTATATGCTTTTTTTATAGATAGAGAAATTGGGTGGTTTGAATAGTTTTCAGCATAGGCTACTACTTTTAATAACTCTTCCTTTGCTACATTAACTGCTTCTACTTTTTGTACTTCAAATACCCCTTCTGTAAGAGTACCTGTTTTATCAAATACTACAATTTCTGTATTAGCAATAGCTTCTAAATAATTACTTCCTTTTATTAGAATTCCTGTTTTTGAAGCTCCTCCTATTCCTCCAAAAAAACTTAGTGGTATTGAAATTACTAATGCACATGGGCATGAAACTACTAAAAATGAAAGTGCTCTATATATCCATTCTGAAAATGTTGCATCTTTTATTATAAGTGGTGGGAGTAAAGCAAGAAATAAAGCTATAATAACCACTGCTGGAGTATAATATTGTGCAAACTTTGTAATAAAGTTTTCTGATTTAGATTTTTTACTACTTGCATTTTCTACTAAATCTAATATTTTACTTACTGTAGATTCTCCAAATTCCTTTTTAACTTTTATTTTTATAACTCCATCTATATTTATACATCCGCTTAATACTTCATCTCCTTTAGCTACTTCTTTTGGTATTGTTTCACCTGTTAATGCTTTGGTATCAAGTGTTGTTTTTCCATCTATTATATCACCGTCTAAAGGGATTTTTTCTCCTGGTTTAATTACTACTATTTCTCCAATTTTTACTTCTTCTGGATTTACTTTTTGTATTATGCCATTTCTTTCTACATTTGCAAAATCTGGTCTTATGTCCATTAAACTAGCAATTGATTTTCTTGATTTATCAACAGCATAACTTTGAAATAATTCACCTATTTGATAAAATAGCATAACTGCTACTGCTTCTGGAAACTCGCCTATTCCAAATGCTCCAAGGGTTGCAATACTCATTAAAAAGTTTTCGTCAAATACCTTTCCTTTTTTTATATTTCTAAATGCTTTTTTTAAAATATCGATTCCTACAATGATGTAAGCTAGAATAAATATTATGTTGTTTATATATTCTGTATTAAATTTTACCAAAAATGCAATCAGAAATAATATGAGTGATATTAAAATTTTTATTCCTCTTTTTTTCATTTAATTTGCCTCCTACATTTCCTCTATTGTTACATCAGGCTCTTCATCTTTTATAGTTTTTTTAATATTTTTTATTATTTCTTCTTTTTTTGTATCATCAAATTCTAACTCCATTCTTTCTGTCATAAAGCTTATAGAAACACTTTCTATTCCTTCTAGCTTTTTTATCCTTCTTTCTAATTCTGCTGCACAATTTGCACAATCTAAACCTTTTAATTTAAATTTCATTTTCATATTATTTTACCTCCTCTTTTATTTTTTATGTTCTATATGCTCTACACCTATTTCAAAAACTTTTTTTACATGGTCATCATCTAACATATAAAAAACTTCTTTTCCAGATTTTCTACATTTAACAAT